>NZ_JBHUSF010000071.1:1662-33700 GCF_042673295.1 Rhodococcus sp. NPDC057014 | reverse complement strand
GTGCTGTTCTTCACCGACGGCGGATTCCAGCAGCGCGCCAAGATCAGCGAACTCATGCGCCGGGCGTCGAGTCTGCCCGCGTTCTGGCAGTTCGTCGGAATCGGCCGCGCCGACTACGGACTGCTCGAGAAACTCGACACCCTCGACGGGCGGACCCTCGACAACGCCGGGTTTTTCGCCGTCGACGACCTCGACAGGATCGACGACGCCGAACTGTACCGCCGCCTGCTCAGTGAGTTCCCCGACTGGCTGCGCGCCGCGAAGTCGGCGGGTGTGGTCGGGTGACGCACGGACACGAGTCACTCGTCGGGTAGGTCCACTCCGGGTTCGCGAGCCTTCGCGGCGACGGCGTCGGGGAAGACGTTGCGGAACAGGAACAGGTCCTGTCCGATCACCCAGCCGGGCGCGAGTTCGGTGGCGTACCGCTCGAAGTAGCCGAGTTGCTTCCCGAACAGGACGAGTTCCTCCGGGCTGGCGACGCCCCAATTCTTGCCGATGCCGATGAGTGCCATGATGAGTTCGCTGAGCCGCAACTCGCCGAGGTCCCGGCCCAGCAGGGGTGCGAGGGCGGCCGCCACCTGGAGGCCGATCTCGTCGTCGGTGGCGTCGTTGTCCTGCGCGTAGCCGAGGCTGCGGATTCCGCGGGCCATGCGGGAGAAGTCGCCGTCGATCAGCGTCGCGTAGAACATGTCGCGCAGGATCTGCCGCCACGATTCGGGTAGCTCACCGACGATGCCGAAGTCGAGCATCGCGATGCGCCCGTCGTCGAGGACCCACAGGTTTCCGGCGTGCACGTCGCCGTGGAACGGGCCGTGCAGGATGACCGACTCGATCCACACCTTGACGCCGCGGCGGATCAGCATGCGGGTGTCCATGTGGACGAGGTCGGGGAACCGGTCGAGCGGCAGCCCGTACATGCGTTCCATGCAGATGACGTGCGGACCGCAGTAGTCCCAGTACACCTCCGGGGTGGTGACGCCCTTGTTGTCGCCGAAGGCGCCGATGTTCGTCCTGAACCGGGTCTGCCGGTCGGCCTCCACGGCGCTGTTGAGTTCGGTCATCGTGGCCGCGTGGAGATCGCGGATGATGGCGGTGGCGTTGGCGATGCGGAAGAACTCGAACAGTTTCTCGAGGATCCGCGCACCCCAGTACGCGGTGCGCAGGTCCACCACCATGCGACGGAAGATGTCGGGGCGCTGCACCTTGATGACGGCTTCCCGGCCGTCGGGGAGCACGCAGCCGTGCACCTGTGCGACGGATGCGGCGGCGAGGGGGACGTCGTCGAACGACGCGAACAACGCGTCGACGGGATGTCCCAGATCTGCCTCGATCACCCGGCGGGCTTCCTGCGCGGGTACCGGCGGCACGTCGTCGAGACATCGCAGGCAGGCGTTGGCCAGCGGGGCGGGGAACACGCCGGAGGACGACGCCATCAGCTGCCCGACCTTGACGAACGTCGGGCCGAGCACCTCGAATCCGTTGACCAGGCCCTCCGACGCCGCGTCCGCGAGGGTGCGGCCGCGACGCCGGACGGGCCAGGTGACGAGCGCGAGCAGTGTGTAGGCGACGACGACCACGCCGATGACCAGCGCCCGCCACAACTCGGCCGCGCGGAACCGGTCGAGTCTCGCGGAATGCACGGTCAGGGCTGCAGGTGGCGGCCCCGAAGCGTATGGGCCGACTGGACGTGGCGTTGGCTCGTGCACAGTTCCTACCTTGCGTTCAGTCCTGCCTGCCGTTCAGAAGGGGACCATACCCCGACCGTTTCGGCGAACGCCTTTCAGTATGCGGTACCCGCCATCACACTATTTCGTTAGCAGAACTCAGAGTCCCAGTGCGCCCGCGAGTTCCCGCAGGGCTGGGATGGGATCGTCGCCGGCGGGCAGCACCTGGATCGCGACGTGATCGGCGCCCGCGTCCAGATGTTCGCGGAGGCGGCCCGCGATGTAGGGGGCGTCGCCGTGGGCGGCGAGGGCGTCGATCAGCTCGTCGCTGCCGCCGTTCGCGATCTGCTCGTCGGTGTACCCGAGCCGCTTCAGGTTGTTGACGTAATTGCGCAGGTGCAGGTACGGATTCTCGACCGCCGCGCGTCCGACGGGACGAGCCCGTTCCGGATCCGTGTCGAGCACGACCTTCTGCTCCGGTGCGATCACCGCATCGGGGCCGAGCAGCTCACGCGCCTCCCGGGTGTGCTGCGGAGTGGTCAGGTACGGGTGGGCGCCCGCGGCGCGGGCCGCCGACAGCTCGAGAACCTTCGGGCCGAGCGCGGCGAGGACGCGTCGTCCCGCCGGGACCCCCGCGGCGTCGAGGACGTCGAGGTACTCCACGAGCGCGGCATACGGCTTGTTGTAGTTCAGACCGGGTTGTTCGGGATGCCCGACGCCGATGCCGAGGAGGAAGCGCCCCGGATGACGGGCCTCGAGCCGGTGGAAGGAGGTCGCGATCTCGTCGGCCGGTGCGGTCCAGATGTTCACGATGCCGGTCGCGACGGTGATGGTGGACGTCGCGTCGAGCAGGCGCTCGGCGACGTCGAGGTCGGCAGGCGGCGAACCGCCGATCCAGATCGCGCCGTAACCTGCCGATTCGATCGCGGCACCCACCTCGGGTGCCAATCCGCCGGCGTGACGCCAGACGCCGAACTGTCCGAGCTGCGGGGTTTCTCCTGTGGTCTCCGTCATGTGGCGTGCAACCGTCCCTCGCGGACATTCATTCCGGCATCTCAGATCTGGTGGAGCCACGACCGGAACAGCAGTGCGCCGGCGACGGCGAGGACCAGCGCGACGGGCACGACCCATGCCGGACCGCCGTCGCCGAGCAGGCGCCGGGTGAGTCCGGTCTGCAGCACCGCGATGCCCCGCAGGATCCACACGGCGACCGGCACGAGCAGCAGACCGAGTACGAGATGCACCAGCCAGGCACCGGCGAGCGTCGGGCCACCCCAGCTGTACGCGTAGGAGTCGTCGGTGATCAGCCCGTAGAACAGCCCGCGGAACGCGGCGATCACGCTCAGGGCTACCACAAACCATGCGACCGTCCCGACCAGGAGAGACAGCACGGAGTGGGTGAGGACGCGCAGCGGCGACGACGGACGCGCCTGTTCGGACCACCGGCCGGCGGCGTCGAGTTGCCACCGCGTGGCCCACCGGTGCTGCCCGATCGCGGCGGCGCCGAGTGCGGCGAGGCCGGCGGGAAAGGCCCTCAGTGCGAACAGGGCACGGCGAGCGGAGTCGGTGGTGAACGGATTCACCGTCGTCGAGTAGGTCTGGTCGGCAGACATGGCTCGACGGTATCGGCCGACTCCGCGGCCGCACATCATCCTGCAGAACGATATTCGCCGCCGCAGGCAGTGGGGTCGATCAGCTGCCGGGCGCCCGATATTCGGCGTCGCGGCGAACTGCGTCGTCCACCTGCTCCGGTGTCAGCAGCACTACCGATTCCGACCGTGCCGCCCCGGAGGCGGCGGTGCGGATGCCGAGCGCGGCGGCGGCCACGTCGTCGGGCACGTCACCGATCACGAACAGATCCCGGCCACCCAGTGCGAAGTAGCAGGATTCGACTGTGCCCCCGACGCTTTCGACCATCTGGGTGATCGCGTCGCGTCGTGCGGTGCCGCCTTCGCTGAGCAGTCCTTTCGCGCCTTCGGGTGAGTACGTGACCTGCCAGAGATATCTCGGCATCGGTGCCTCCTCGATTGTGGGGTCTTCTCATGGTTCTCCCGGGACGGGCCACATGCAATAGGTTCCGCGCTAGGGTCGGGAGATGGCGCAGGCCCGCGTAGGTATTTCCGGCTGGACGTATCCCGGGTGGCGCGGCGACTTCTACCCGGAAGGCCTGGCGCATCGCAAGGAGTTGGCCTACGCCGCGGGGCGTTTGACGTCCATCGAGATCAACGGTTCCTTCTATGCGTTGCAGCGGCCGACGAGTTTTGCGAAATGGCGTGACGAGACACCGGACGATTTCGTGTTCGCCGTCAAGGGCGGTCGCTACATCACGCACATGAAGCGGCTCGTGGGTGTCGAGGCGGCGCTGGCGAACTTCCTCGCGTCCGGGGTGCTGGCGCTGGGCCCCAAGCTCGGACCGCTGCTGTGGCAACTGCCCCCGACGCTCGCGTTCGACGCGGCGAGCCTCGCGGCGTTCCTGGACCAGTTGCCGCGGACGACCGCGGAGGCCGCGACAGTCGCCGCGCGGCACGACGACAAACTCACCGACGACCGGACGTGGACCGAAACCGACGCCGACCGCCCCGTCCGTCATGCGCTCGAGGTTCGCCACCACAGCTTCGAGGAGGAGGAGGCGCAGGAGTTGCTCCGCGCGCACGACGTCGCGTTCGTCGTCGCCGACACGGCGGGCCGGTATCCGTTCGTGGAGGCGGTCACGAGCGATTTCGTCTACCTGCGGTTGCACGGCGACAAGGAACTGTATGCGAGCGGCTACACCGACGAGGCCCTCGACGAGTGGGCGCGCAAGATCGAGCGGTGGCGGGGGCAGGGGCTCGACTGCTTCGCCTACTTCGACAACGACATGAAGGGGTACGCCCCGTTCGACGCGCTGCGGCTGATCGAGCGGCTGCGCTGACTGTCGGTGCCCCATGATTCAGTAGCCTCGGTTCGACGGATACGAGAAGAGGATCTACCGGATGTGGCCCACTCACTGGCCTGCTGTTGCGCGTGACATCGCCGAAGCGCTGGACGTCGCCATCGTCGCGGCACGGGCGTCGGATGCGGCCGCGCTGACCGAGGCGACCGAAGACCTGGCGGCCCTGCCCGCGGAGCAGGTCGGCGCGGTGCTGGCCGGGGTGGTCCGGGAACTCCTCGAGACGCTGCACCCGGACGGACTGACGGGGGAGGACGTGCAGGAGGTGCTCACCCGGTGCGCGCGGGCGGCGGCGCTCTGGTTGCCTGCCGTGAACGTCGACTCCCTGGTCACCGTGCTGACCGGCGCGCTCGGTGTGGCCGACGTCGAGGAGAACCCGCGCAGGCCCGAGCACGCCGTCGAGGCCGCGATCCTGGTGATCGCCGACCTCCTGAGCGCAGCGGAGGTGCCCGCCGACGGCTACGTCCGCCGGGCGCTCGACGAGATCGCGCGCGCCGAAACCGTGGAGATGCCCTGAGGCGTCAGAGTTCGGTGCGGATGTGGTCGGCGAGCCGGGCGATCCGGTCCTCGTTGCGGCGGTAGTGGGTCCACTGGCCGATCCGATGGCTGGTGACCAGTCCGGCGCTCTGTAGGGCGGCCATGTACTGCGAGGCCGTCGATTGGGAGACCTCGGCTCTCGCCTGAATGTGCTTCAGGCATACGCCCACCTCTTCCGCGGGTTCGAGTTGTGGGGGAAAGCTGTCGGGCTCCTTCAACCACTGCAGGATGCGCACGCGGGTCGGGTTCGACAGCGCTTTGAAGACCAGGGCCAGGTCGGTCGGGTCCGGAAGTTCGCTCACAGGCCCATCGTACCGTCATATCGCGATTTTTCGATATATGTGCTTGACTCGGTATATCGCAACTTCGCGATATACCGATAGGAGTCGAGTGATGTCGAAGCGCAGAATGGCAGTGGTCGTCGGTGCGCGCGGGGTGATCGGCGGCAATCTGATCGAGCACCTCGAGGCGACCGGAGACTGGGAGATCGTCGGACTGTCGCGCCGAGGCGGACCCGACACCGACCGGGTGCGGCACATCGCGGTCGATCTGCTCGACGAGCGTGACGCCGCCGAGAAGCTGGCCGAACTCCGCGACGCGACCCACATCTTCTACGCCGCCTACCAGGACCGTTCGTCGTGGGCTGAGCTCGTCGCGCCCAACGTCGCGATGCTCGTCAACACGGTGAACGCGCTCGAACCCGCGGCCGCCGGGCTCGAGCACATCAGTCTGATGCAGGGCTACAAGGTCTACGGCGCCCATCTCGGGCCGTTCAAGACGCCGGCGCGCGAGAGCGATCCGCCGCACATGCCGCCCGAGTTCAACGTCGATCAGCAGCAGTTCCTCGAGGACCGTCAGCGCGGCAAGAGCTGGACGTGGTCCGCGATCCGACCCTCGGTCGTGTGCGGATTCGCGCTCGGGAACCCGATGAACCTCGCGCTCGTGATCGCCGTCTACGCCACGATGTCGAAGGAACTCGGAGTGCCGCTGCGCTTTCCGGGCAGGCCCGGCGCGTACACGAGTCTGATCGAGATGACCGATGCCGGACTGCTGGCAGAGGCGACCGTCTGGGCCGCGACCACGCCCGAGTGCGCGAATCAGGCTTTCAACATCAACAATGGCGATCTGTTCCGCTGGGACGAGATGCTGCCGAAGATCGCCGACTTCTTCGAACTGGACGTCGCGCCGCCGCTGCCGATGTCGATGGACGTCGTCATGGCCGACAAGGAACGGGTGTGGAACGACCTGGTCGCGAAGCACGGACTGGCGCCGACGCCGTACTCGGACGTGTCGTCGTGGGCGTTCGGCGACTTCGTCTTCGGCTGGGACTACGACGTCATCGCCGACGGGTCGAAGGCGCGCAGGTTCGGCTTTCACCGTCACGTCGAGACCGAGCAGATGTTCCTCGACATCTTCCGTGACCTTCGGGCGCGGAAGATCATTCCCTGACACGGGCTACGGGCTACGGGCTACGGGCTACGGGCGCAGTCCGGATTCGACGTTGGCGGCGATTCGCCGGAGCAGCCCCGCCAGCACCGCGCGTTCGTCCTCGTCCAGTCCCTCGAGGAATTGCCGGTCGCGTTCGACGCGCTGCGGGAATTCGGTGTCGACGAGGGCGCGTCCGGCCTCGGTCAGGTGGAGCAGCACGACGCGGCCGTCGCGTTCGAAGGGTAGCCGTTCCACCAGTCCCAACCTGCCCAAGCGGTCGACGTGTTTGGTGGTGGAGGCGCCGCTGAGCATGGTCACGGCGGTGACCTCGCTGGCGCGCAGCGGCCGGTCGCTGCGGGCGAGCACGCACAGGACGTCGAACTCGGCGCGCGAGACCCCGCTCGCGTCGAGGGCGCGGTCGAGTTGCTGCAGGGCCTGGGATCCGATCCGGGTGATGCGACCCATCACCTCGATCGGGGACGTGTCCACGTCGGGATGGGTCTCCGCCCATTCGCGTCGTACGCGATCGGTGAAATCCTCATCCGGGCGTGGGGCAGGGCTCATGAAAACCATCGTAGCGACCAACTTCACACTATTTCACAACTATTTTACTAGTGAAATATACGGTACGCTGAGGCCATGCAGGCCTCTCCTCGACACGCACCCGACCTCAGCCGGCTCCATCACTCCCGTGGGGCGCTGGCCCACTCGGTGGCGCCGTCGACGTGGCGCCGGGCGTTCGAGGTCCGGACCGCGGACGCCACCATCGCGCCTGCCGTGCGCGTGGGTGCGGCGACGGCGCTGGTGCTGGTGATCGGCGGCCTGCTCGGGCACGGCAACCTCGCCGGTTTCGCGGCGCTGGGGGCGCTGACCGCCGCGTTCGGCCGGTACGAGCCATACCCGCGGCTCGCCCGCAAGACGGGTCTCGTCGGTGTCGCACTCGTCGTCTTCGTCGCCGGGGGAGCGCTCCTCGGTGCGGCCGGACTGTCCCTCTGGCTGCAGATAGCGGTCATGGCCGTGGCGTCGGGGATCGCCGCATGGCTGCTGGCGGCGTTCCGGATCGCCGGCCCCGGTCCCGTCATCCTGATCTTCGCTGCCACCGCGGCGGTCGGGTACTCGACGCGGCTCGCCGATCTCGGGCCGGCGGTCGTGGCCGTGGCGACCGGTGTCGTCGTGGGCTGGATCGCCGCCATGACGCCCTGCCTGTTCGTTCCCCTCGGTCCCGCGCGACTGGCGGCGGCGCGGGCGCTCGCCGCCGTCGCACAGCTGGAACGTGCGCACGACGCCTCCGCGATCGCGGCCGCCCGCAAGGCCATCGACAACGCGCGAGACGTGATCGCGCACAGCGGCCGGGGCCGGGACGGTCACTCCCACCAGCTGTTCGCGCTCCTCGCCGAGGCGGACACCGTGGTCGACCGGTGGGCGCACGAGCGCGACCACGACACCCTGCGTGCGCTCGTCGATCACGAGTCGGAGCTTCGTAAGGTGAAGCGCCGCAGCGAACTTCCGGCTTTCGTCGCGGAGGCCGCGGCGCTGCCGAAGCCGGCCGGTTTCCTCGCGGAAGGTGTCCGGGGGCTGCGGTCGCGTGAGGGGATCGTGAACGCCGCCCGCATCGCCGCCGCTGCCGCGCTGGCCGGATGGATCTGTGTGGCAGTGGGATTGGAACATCCGCTGTGGGCGTCGATGGGTGCGATGGCCGCGATGCAGGGGTTCAACTTCAGTCAGACGGTGCAGCGGGGGATTCAACGTCTCGTCGGCAACGTGGCGGGCGCCGTCCTCGCCGCCGGGCTGATCGCCGCGGCGATGGGGTACTGGCAGACCGTCGTGGTGATCGTGGTGCTGCAGACCGTGACCGAACTGGTGGTCATCAAGAACTACGCGTTCGCGTCCGTCGCCATCACACCCATGGCGCTGCTGCTGACCGGTCTCGGCTCGGCGGTGGCGCCGGACATCGCGGTGAGCCGCGTCGTCGACACGCTCGTCGGTGTGGTGGTCGGTGTGATCGTCTCGGCCGTCGCGATCAGCCGGACGGACCACCATCACGTGGTCTGAGGGCGCTCAGATTCCCGTCGCGGAAACGTAACCGGCGAATCCGATCGCGCACGCGCCCGCGCAGAGGACGAGGGTTCCGCACGCCACCGGCCACGCGAGCGTGCGGCGCGCGATGCGGGCGATCGTGACCGCGCCGCCCACCACGGTCACCAGTGCCGCGACCGCGAGCGCGACGCACACCGCGATCCACGCGTTCTCGGTGCTGCAGGATTGCGGCGGGCAGTAGTCCAGGAACAGCAGCCAGAAGAACGCCGCGACCGCGGAGATGCTGGCGACCGCGACCGCGACGACGATCGCTGCCGCCGACACCGCCACGTCCCAGCCGTTCGGTGACGGGCGCTGTTCGTCACCGGTGGGTGGATGATTCCATGGTTGTGGCGCAGGCCCCCCTTGCTGCATGTTCGTCACAGTACCTCCGCGGCCGGGGGGATCGGCGGCGGCAGCGGTGACCCGTCCGGGCGCAACCCGGCGAGGAACACCGTGATCAGCCGCGGAACGAGATTGGCCGTCGTGTCCTCGAGCATCAGCACGTGCGGCCGGGTGAGCATCGCGATCCCCATGATGATTTCGAGCGGCACGACGTCCTCGCGGATGAGCCCGAACTCCTGGAGCCGGTGAATGAGTTCGGTGACCGACGCCTTCGTCTGCTCCCGCGTGTCGCGCACGTCGGGCGGCAGTTCGTCGAGGCTGTTGACCAGTGCGGGCACCAACGCTCCCATCCGCAGATCGACCACCGCGTCGACGAACCGTCGCCATGCCGCCTCGGGTTCGTCGGCGCACTCGTCCAGCGCCCGGGCTGCGAGTTCGCGGACCTCGGTGAGCGTCGTGCGGGCGACGGCGTGGGCGAGGTCGTCCCGGCTCGGAAAATTCCGGTAGAGGGTGGCGATTCCGACGCCGGCGTGCGCGGCGATGGCGTCGAGCGGTGCATCGTGCCCGCGGTCGGCGAACACCGCCCGGGCCGCCTTGATCAGGGTGTTGCGGCGTTCCAGCGCGTCGGCTCGCATCGGGGCACCTCTCTCGTTTGACAACCCAGTATAACCGGAGGAATATTCTCCACAAATACTGGAGGAATTTCCTCCACTTAGTGGAAGGGGAGTCCGATGAGCGCCGCGGATACCGGGACACTCGACCCTCGCATCGAACCCGTCGGGCAGGCGAGCAACGGCCCGTCCGATCCGGTGAAAATGATTGCCGTCGTGCTGGGACTCACCGCCGTGATCGCCGTGATGCTGCTGGCGTTCGCGCTGCCCGCCGTCCACAGCGGCCCGCACGACCTGCGGCTGGGTGTCGCCGGGCCCGACGCGGCCGTCACCCGGATCGATGCCGCCCTCGACGCGGGCCGCCCCGGGGTATTCGCCACCGAGCGATTCGCCGACGCCGAGGCGGTCCGGACGGCGATCGAGCACCGGGAGGTGGTCGGCGGAATCGTCGCGACACCGGAGGGCGTGAAGGTCCTGTCCGCCGGTGCGGGCGGGGCGCCCATCGCGCAGACGATGAACGGTCTCGCGGCGGGCATGAGCGCGACTGCGGGACAGCCTGTTCCGGTCGAGGACGTCGTTCCGTTGACAGCTGACGACCCTGCCGGGGCCGGCCTCGGCGGCTTGGCGCTTCCGCTGGTCTTCGGCGGCATGATCCCCGCGATCGTGCTGGTGCGACTGTTCCCGCGCAGCGTCACGAGCAGGGTGGCGGGGGCGGTGCTCTTCGCCGTGAGCGCCGGACTGGCGTTGACCGCCATTCTGCAGTTCGGTCTCGGAAGCGTCGACGGCGACTACTGGACGACGTCCGGTGCCGTCATCCTCGGGATCGCTGCCATTTCCCTGACCGTCCTCGGACTCGAATCCGTTCTGGGCATCGCGGGGTTCGCGCTCGGAGCGGTGACGATGATGTTCCTCGCCAACCCGCTGTCGGGGCTGGCGACCTCCCCGGCGTGGCTGCCCTCGGGGTGGGGTGCGTTCGGTCAGCTCCTGCCGCCCGGAGCGGCGGGAACCGTGGTGCGGTCGACGGCGTTCTTCGACGGACACGGTGGCGGCGCGGGCCTGCTCGTGCTGACCTGCTGGATCCTGTTCGGGCTCGGCCTGTGCGTGGTATCCGGACTGCGTGAGCGGCGCGCCCCTCGAGAACCGGCCGTCGCCTGACGCTGTGGTTTGATGGCGGCATGGGGGAACGACGGATCGTCCGCCGACTGGTCGGCATCGGAGCGGGCCTCGGCGCGCTCGCGGTCCTCGTCGTCGCGGCCTCGACGGTGTGGATCTCGCGCGAGGCCGAGGGACACGTCTACGACGTCGAGGACGCACCCGAAGCCCCGGTGGTCATCGTTCTCGGTGCGCAGGTACGTGACGGCAAACCCCGGGAATATCTGGCCGGACGCCTCGACGTCGCCGTCCGCCTCGTGCAGGACGGGCGGGCGCGGGCCGTGCTCGTCTCGGGCGACGGCGCGGGCAGATCCGGTGACGAGATCGCGGCGATGACGGAATACCTGGTCGAGAAGGGCATCGACCGCAGCCGGATCGTCGGCGACCGGTACGGGCTCGACACGTACGACACGTGCGCGAGGGCCGTCCAGACGTACGGAGTGACCAAGGCGCTGATCGTCACTCAGGGTTTCCACGTCCCCCGGGCGGTCGCGCTGTGCCGCGGCGCCGGGATCGACGTCGCCGGTGTCAATGCCGGGTGCGAATGCCGCCCGATCACGATGGCCAGGAACACCGTGCGCGAATCGCTGGCCCGCCCCAAGGCCGTCCTCGACCTGCTGTCCGGGCGCGATCCGGTGGTGGTCTCCGAACCCGAGGACTCGCTCGGCAAGGCCCTCGCCGCCGGGGGCTGACGTCGAACCGCCGCGGTGCGGTAGTCGCGTCGGTAGGCTTCGACCCGTCGACGATCGGGAGGTTCACGATGGTTGCGGGTGCACGACCGGATCCCGGTCCGCGTGAGGTCCGGAAGTGGCGTCGCTACCTCGCCGACGAACGCGCCGAGGCCGCCGTCTACCGCGATCTCGCGAAACGCCGCACCGGTGAGGAACGCGAGATACTGCTGGCGCTCGCCGACGCCGAGGGACGGCACGAGGCGCACTGGCGTGCACTGCTCGGCGAGCACGTCGGCAAACCTGTTCGCGGTGACGTCCGCACGCGCATCCTCGGCGTGCTGGCCCGGCGGTTCGGATCGGTGTTCGTGCTCGCCCTCGCGCAACGCGCAGAGACCCGGTCGCCGTACCCGACGGACGTCGACGCCCCCGCCGCCATGGGGGCGGACGAGCGCATCCACGAAGAAGTGGTGCGGGCGCTGGCCGCGCGTGGGCGAAATCGTCTGTCCGGCACGTTTCGTGCTGCCGTGTTCGGTGCCAATGACGGCCTGGTCAGCAATCTCGCCCTCGTGCTCGGCATCAGCGGCAGCGGCGTCGACAATCACATCGTGCTGCTGACCGGGCTCGCCGGTCTGCTCGCGGGCGCGTTGTCGATGGGTGCGGGCGAGTACGTGTCCGTGCGGTCGCAGCGTGAACTGCTCGAGGCGTCGGCGCCGGGGGAGGGGGCCCGCGCGGCGGTGCCGCTCCTCGACGTCGACGCGAACGAACTCGCACTCGTGTACCGGGCGCGGGGCATGCCTGCCGACGACGCCGAGAGACGCGCGGCCGACGTGTTGAAGAGAGCCGCTGCGCCCGAGCCTGTTTCGGGTGCGGAGACCATCGATCAGCACGAGGCCGTCGGCACCGGACTCGGTGCGGCGGCGGCGAGTTTCTGCTTCTTCGCGTCCGGTGCGGTGATCCCCGTGCTGCCGTATCTCTTCGGGATGGAAGGCACCGCGGCGCTCGTGGTCGCCGCCGCACTCGTCGGCGTCGCACTGCTCGGAACCGGACTGGTGGTCGGGTTGCTGTCGGGTGGGCCCCCGGTCAAACGGGCTCTACGCCAACTGGCAATCGGGTACGGCGCAGCAGCCGCCACCTACCTGCTGGGCATGCTGTTCGGGACCGGCGCCTGAGAACGTCATCATCACCACGGGTGTGGAACCGTAGCCGGGCACCGGAAACGCGCGCACCGTGTGCCGCGACCACGACCCGTCCGACACGGCGACGCGGGCCGGCCCGGGACGGCGGCCGGTGATCCGCTGCCGCACCGCCGCGAGGTCGTCGCCGTGCAGCAATCCGATCTGGCCACCCTCCGCCTCGGGTGACAGCCCCGCCAGCGGCGCGGTGATCCACTTGATGACGTAGCCGCGTTGTGAGTCGACCAGTGCCGCATGGACACCCGCGACGGCGTGCACGGTCGATGCGACGTCGGAGTCCATCACCCGGATCGCCAGTTCGCCGACGTCGGTCTTGTGCGTGACATCGTGGTCGACGCCCCGCAACACCACCCCTTCGGGGGTCGCGACGGCTCGGCGCACGAAGCGGACGAGGCGCAGCGTCCCGTCGTCGTGCCGGGCGATCAGTTCCCCGGACAGGAACTCGCCGTCCCGGGCGTTGTCGACGCGTTCCATCAGCACCGCGATGTCGGAGATCCGCGGCACTCTCCGGTACAGGTCGGCGAGACCGAAGTGGCCGTGCTCCGGCCGGGTGTCCGCCACGCCGTACAGATTCCGGAACTCGCGTGTCCATCGGGTGCGTCGCGGACCCGCCGCCACGGACAGGTTCCATTCCCAGCCCGCCGCCGCGTGCGGCAGTGGCACCGGACCGTCCGCGCGCCCGGTGTAGATCTGCACCGCCAGGACGTCGCCGCCCGGACCGAGCACCGGCCTTCCCACGACGAGATCGATGTCGCCGACGGTCTCACCGAGGGCCACCTGCACCGGCTGTCCCGACGACTTCACCGTGTCGATGGCCCCTGCCACCAGCGTCAGCATCCTGCCGCGGTACACGTTGCCGAGCGGACGGCACTGCCGCTGCTTGATGCCCTCGGCGATCACCGTCGGTGCATCCCCCAGGGTTTCGACCAGGATCCATCCGTCGCCGCGTCCCCGTTGTTCCACTCGTACCGCCCCCCTTCGGCGCCCGATCATCGCACGACGACGACCCTCGCGCGCGGCGAGGAACCTCAGGCCGGTGCGGTCGCCACGGCGTCGAGGAGCCCCGGGAAGCGGGCGTCGATGTCGGATCTGCGCAGCTGTGCCATCCGAGAATTGCCGCGGTCGACCTGCTTGATCAGCCCGGCTTCACGCAGAACTTTGAAGTGGTGGCTGCGGGTCGATTTGGACACGGGCAGCCCGAACGACGTGCAGTGGCGTTCCGCGCCTTCGGCTTCGATCAGGAGTTTCTGCACGACCTCCAGTCGCAGGGGGTCGGCGAGTGCGGCGAGCACGGAGACCAGTTCGATCTCGTCGACTGCGGGATGTCCCTCGGCGTCGGGCACGGCGCACCTCCAGGTTCGGTCTTCGACCACCAGACTGAAGGTTCGCCTTGCATCGAACCTCGCTCTGGTGCATGGTTCGTATTGTATCGAACCTCTGGTGCACGGGGGCAACGCACACTTCAGGAAGGATCGACATGAGCTCGGAGCTGACCACGTCGGACGCCACGACGCCGACGCCACCACCCGACACGACACCGGCCGCCCCGCGACGCGGGAATCTCACCCTCGCCGCGGTCCTCCTGGCCGTGCTCGTCGTCCCGATGTCGATCTCCGGGACCGCGGTGGCGCTGCCCGCGATCTCCGCAGACATCGGCGGTGGCGCATCCGGCCAGCAGTGGGTGGTGAACAGTTTCAACCTGGCGTTCGCCTGCTTCACCCTGGTCTGGGGGTCGCTGTCGGACCGCTTCGGCCGGGGCCGTCTGTTCGCCGCCGGGGCCGCCACCTTCGCGGCCGGGAGCATCGCCAGCCCGCTGGCCCCGAACATCGTGGTCCTCGACGTCGCCCGCGGCGTCGCCGGTCTCGGTGGTGCCGCCATCTTCTCGTGCGGCGCGGCGATCCTGTCGTCCGCGTTCGACGGGCCCGCCCGATTGCGCGCGTTCGCCCTGTTCGGGACGACCGCCGGCATCGGTGTGGCGCTCGGACCGACGCTGTCCGGTCTTCTCGTCGACACGGCGGGCTGGCGGCCCATCTTCATGATCCAGGCCGCCGTGCTGCTCGTGGTGCTGACCTCGACCCCGCTGATCGGACTGGCCCGACCGGCCGGCGACGCCCCCGCGAAGTTCGATCTCCTCGGCACCGTCCTCCTGGTCCTGGGTCTGCTCGCGGCGATGGTGGGCATCGTCCAGGGCGGGCCCTGGGGTTGGGGCAGTCCGGCGGTCGTGGCGTCGTTCGTCCTCGCCGCCGCGCTGCTGATCGGGTTCGCCCGCGTCGAATCGCGACGCCCGGCCCCACTGCTGGATCTCGAACTGCTCACCCACCCGCGGTTCATGGCCCTGTGCCTCGTTCCGGTGGCAGCGTCGTTCGGCTTCGTCACGCTGCTCACCTACTTCCCGACCTTCCTCCAGTTCGTGGCCGGACAGTCTTCGGCGAAGGCGGGCCTCGTGACCGTGCTCCTCACGATTCCGGTCGTGGTGGGCCCCCTCGCGGCGGGCCGTGTCGTCGGCGCCGGGGTGAACCCGCTCGTCGTGATCTGGATCAGCCTGGGAGCGTTGATCGCCGGCGACCTGGGTCTGCTGCTGGCGGGCCCCGACACGGTGATCGCGGTCATCGCGGTGCCGCTGCTGCTCGCAGGATCCGGAATGGGACTGTCCGCCGGTCTCGTCGACGGTCAGGCGCTCGCACTCGTCCCCGAGGAGAAGGCGGGTATGGCTGCGGGCGTGGTGAACACGATGCGGCTGGGCAGCGAGGCCCTCGCGGTGGCCGTGTACGCGGCGCTGCTCACCGGCCTCGCCACCCGCCGTGGCGAGGAAGGGCTGACCGCGGTCGACGCCTACGACAGCGCGTTCCACACGACGCTCGTCGTGCTGGCCGTCGTCGTCGCCGGGTTGTCGGGTCTGATCGCGGTGCTGCTGCGACGCGGGGCGAGCACATCGTGACGACGGGAGCCGACCTGCGATCGCGCTACCAGGTCGTGGTGGCCGGGGGCGGCCCGGTAGGATCGCTGACCGCACTCGAATTGGCGCGCAGTGGAATCGACGTCCTCCTCCTCGAGGCGGCGCCACACACCACCGACGTTCCGAAAGCGGGGACGATCCATGCCCGCAGCATCCAACTGCTGACGCGCCGCGGGCATTTCGCGGCGCCGGACGTCGGCTCCGGCGCCGTGTCGACGACGTTTCACTACGCCGGCGTGTGGGGGCTGGAGATCACCGCACCGCCCGGTGAGGGTCCGGCCATCGCCGGTATCGGTCAGAGCGACCTCGAAAGGCTGTTCACCGCACGGCTGATCGGACTCGGCACGCCGGTGCTGAAGGCCGCGGTCGTCACCGACGTCGTCCAGGACGACGCGGGGGCGACGGTGACGTTCACCCACGAGGGACTCACGCGGACGGTGACGGCCGACTGGGTGGTCGGAGCGGACGGCGCCCGCAGCATCGTGCGGCGAAGCGTCGGCTTCACCGCGACCGAGACCGCGCCGACGGCCGCCGCGCTCCTGGGTCTCGCCGTCCTCGACGACCCCGCCGGCGCACCCCGGGGATGGGTGCGCACCGACCGGGGCTGGACCGTCCTCAACGTCAATGCTTCCGGTCTCAGCCGCATCATCACGTTCGACCTCGGGAGTCCGCACGAGGACCACCGCAGGCCCCTCACCGCGCAGGAATTGCAGGAGACCGTCGACCGGTTCGCGGGCCGACCCGTTCCGTTCCGGCACGCACGGTCGCTGTCCCGGTTCAGCGACTACTCGCGGCTGGTCGACACCTACCGGCTCGGGCGGGTAGTCCTCGTCGGTGACGCTGCGCACGTGCACTTTCCGCTCGGCGGGCAGGGATTGAACCTCGGCATCGCCGACGCCGTCGGCCTCGGGTGGCGCCTCGCCCTCGTCGCCCGGAGGCAGGCAGGCCCGTCGATCCTGGACGACTACTCGCGGGAGCGGCACGCCTGCGCGGCCGCGGTGATCGCCAACGTCGCCGATCAGCGTGAACGCATGCGGATCGGTGCCGTCGGCGACCGCCTGCGAACCGAACTCGATCGTCTGCTGGAAGACCGCAACCAGAACCGGGCGCTGGGGTCCGCGATCAGCGCTCAGCGCCGGCCGGCGCCCCGCGCACTCGCCCACGCGGCGCCCGGCGACTTCGCGGTGAACACGGTGATCGAGACGGACACCGGAATCACCGACCTGATCCGGTTGCACGCCACGGCAGGAAGCCGGGGTCTCCTGCTGTGCGGGAATGCGCCCGAATCCGCCCGCTCGCTCGTCGACGCCGGCTGGGGCGACCGGGTGGCCGTGATCCGCGTGCGGAACCTCGAAACCGACGTCCTCGTCCGGCCCGACGGCGTCGTGGCCTGGTCGGGGACTTGCGGAGACGGCAACGAACTCTCGGCCTGCCTGGCCGAGACGTTCGGTACCGGCGATCAGATCGCGGAGCCGCCGTTCGGGCTGATGGCCTGCCCGACGAGGTAGTGCTCGTCGCTCGCGAGGTGCAGCACCGTGGCAGCGTATTCGTCGACCGATCCGAAGCGGCCCGCCGGGCAGCTCTGCCAGAGCCGGTTGCGGCCGGTCTGGCCGATCTGCTCGAGATAGCCGTTGAAGGCGGGCGTCGCGACGCCGCCGGGTGCCATCGCGTTGACGAAGATGTTCGCGCCTGCCACCTCCAACGCCACGGAGCGGGTGAACGCGACGACCGCGCCCTTGGTGGCGCTGTAGTGCGGACTGTGTGCACTGCGCGCCGAGATGCCGGCGATCGACGCGATGTTGACGATGCGCCCGTACCGCTGCGGTTCCATCAGCCTCAGCGCTTCCCGGGTGCAGTAGAACACGCCGTGCACGTTGACGTCCCAGTACCGCAACCATTCTTGGTCGGTGATCTCGCTGGTGAACCGGAGCGAGTCGCGTTCCACCGGTGTCTGCAGATAGGCGTACAGCGTGTTGCGACGCTCGGTGTCGATCGGCCGGTTGGGCGTCAGCGCGGCGTTGTTGACGAGCGCGTGCACGGTGCCGAACCGTTCGACCGCGGCCGCGAACAGGTCGTGGACCTCCGCGCTCGACGACACGTCGCACCGCACGGCGAGGCAGGTGCCCCCGGCTTCCTCGATGTCGCGGCGGGCGTCGTCCAGTGCCGCGTCGCTGACATCGCAGATGACGACCTTCGCGCCCTCGCGGGCCAGGGTGACGGCGATCGCCTTGCCCAGGCCCGGCCCGGCGCCGGTCACCACGGCCACTTTGTCCTTCATCCGCATGTTCTTCTCCTCGTGGGTCAGGTGCGCGAGAACGTCTCGCGCAGTTCTCGTTTCAGTACCTTGTGGCTCGGTCCTGTCGGCAGCACGTCCACGACGTGCACCTGCCGCGGGTACTTGTGCTTCGCGAGACGGGATCTGCTCCATTCGATCATCGTCGTCGGATCGATTCCGGCGGTCGGATCCGCCGGGACGACCACCGCGCAGACCTCTTCGCCGCGGATGGCGTCGGGCAGGCCGATCACCGCGACCTGCGACACCGCGGGATGTGCCGAGAGAACATCCTCGACCTCGCGGGGGTAGACGTTGAATCCGCCGCGGATGATCACGTCCTTCTTGCGGTCGACGACGGTGACGAAGCCGTCGGCGTCCTTCGTCCCGAGATCGCCGGTGCGGAACCAGCCGTCGACGACGGCCTCGGCGGTCGCGTCCGGCCGGTTCAGGTAGCCGGCGAAGATGTTGTGCCCGCGGATGACGATTTCCCCGACCTCGCCGTCGGGAAGCAGTTCGACGGTGAGTTCTCGTTCGGGGTCGGCGATCTCGACGTCCACACCCCACACCGGCCTGCCGACTGTTCCCGGCCGGGTACCGTACGCGGCCTGATTCGCGCACGCCACCGGCGCCGTCTCCGACAGACCGTACCCCTCGTACACGGTCGTCGCGAACGTGGCGGCGAACTCGTCGAGCACGTTCACGGGCAGTGACGCGCCACCCGAGATGCAGGTGCGCAGCGACGGAAGCGCGCAATCCGCGGCGCGGGCGGCGTCGAGCAGGGCGATGTACATCGTCGGCACTCCGTGGAAGACGTCGACGCCTTCGCGGACCATCATCTCGACCGCCGCGTCGCCGGAGAAGCGGGGCAGCAGGACGATCGTCGCGCCCACCCGGAATGCGGCGTTCATGGTGGCCGTCTGCCCGAACGCGTGGAACAGCGGAAGGCAGCCGAGCACGATATCCGACTTGCGGACGTCGTTCGCGTCGAGTGCCGACACCGTGGCGTTCAGGACCATGTTGAGGTGGGTGAGGACCGCGCCCTTCGGCGCGCCCGTCGTGCCGCTGGTGTAGAAGACGACGGCGGGATCCGCGGCCGACCGCGACACGTAATTCGCTGCGGTCGTCGTACCTTCGGAGAGTGCCCCACTCGCCGCGACCGCCACGTGTGCCTCGTCGGCGGCGCGGATCGCCACCTCCGTGGTCTGGCCGTGGCAGACGATCAGTTTCGCCTCGCTGTCGCGCAGCACGTAGGCGACCTCGGCGGCGGTGAGGAGGAGGTGGACGGGTACGACCACCGCCCCCGCGGTAAGGATTCCGAAGTACACGACCGGGAATTCGGCGACGTTGCCGATCATCAGCGCGACCCGGTCGCCCGGCCGCACACCCTGCTCGTGCAGGGCGGCGGCCACCCGGCGGGCACGGTCCCACAGGTCCCGGTACGTCAGCCGGATATCGCCGTCGACGACGGCCACGTCGTGCGGGTACTTCCGGGCGGACTCGGCGACGATCGCCGCCAGCGAGAGAGTGGCGTGGGGCGCCGAGACAGCCATGGAAATAGGACCTTTCACAGTTCGGAGGGGGTGGCGGAACGGTGCTCCTGCAGGACGGTGACAGGGATTCCCTTCACCATGACGACGGCGGCGACCATCAGCAGGGCGGCGATGACGAGCAGGGCGTTGTACAGGTTTCCCGTTGCCGTGGTGATCTGCCCGATGACGTTGGGGGTGACGAAAGCGGCCACACCGCCGATGCTGCTGATGAGCGCGATCCCGCCGGCGGCGGTGGCCGCGGACAGGTACGACGGCGGCACCGTCCAGAACACCGGCAGGGTGCCGAAGCACATCATGGCGGCCACCGTGAGGAGAGCCATCGACCCCAGGACACTCGTCTGGGTCAGCGGCAGCGCCGCGAAGCAGAATCCGGCGACCGCCAGGGGCACCGCAACGTGGAACCGGCGTTCCAGGCGACGGTCGGAACTCCGGCCGTTGACGATCATTCCGAGCACGGCGCCGGCGGCGGGCAGAGTGCTCAGGGTGCCGATCGTCGTGAGGTCGGTGACACCGAGCCCTTCGAGGATGGTGGGAGTCCAGTACGAGAACACGCTGAATCCCGCGTACATGGCGAAGAACACGAACCCCGCGATGTACACCCGCCGGTCCGTCAGGAGCCGGCGCAGAACGCTACCGGCCAACTCGCCGGCGTGCCGGGCGGTGTTCTCGGCGGCGAGTTCGCCTGCCGTGACATCTCGTTCACGCGGTGTGAGCCACTTCGCGTCCGCGGGCCCGTCGGGCAGCAGGAACCAGGCGAGGACGCCGAGCAGGACGGCCGGGATGCCCTCGTAGACGAACAGCACCTGCCAGCCGTGCAGGCCGTGCGCACCGTCGAACGTGTTCATGATCCAGGTCGCGAGGGGTCCGCTGAGGATTCCGGCGGCGGGGACGGCGAGGACGAACATCGATGTGATCCGGCCACGTCGCGCGGCGGGGAACCAGTAGGTCAGGTACAGGATGATGCAGGGGAAGAAGCCGGCCTCGGCCGCGCCGAGCAGGAATCGGAGAATGTACAGCTGGGTGGGGGCGGTGACGAAACCGGTGGCCACCGTGATCAGGCCCCACAGGATCATGATGCGCATGACGGTCGCGCGGGCGCCGATGCGCTGCATGTACAGGTTGCTCGGCACCTCGAACAGGACGTATCCGACGAAGAACAGCGACGCGCCCAGGCCGTAGGTGGCCGTGCTGAGCCCGAGGTCGTCCATCATGCGGAGCTTGGCGAACGAGATGTTCACCCTGTCGATCGAATTGACGATGTAGGCGACGAAGAGGAAGGGGAGGAGGCGGAATGCGATCTTGCGGTAGAGCCGGTCGAGTTCGGCCTTCGTCGCCGGTGGGCCGTCGCTCCTGCCCGGGGCGCACGACTCCGTGCTCGCGGCGGCACCGCCGCGGGTTCGTGTGATTCTCATGGTGTCTCTTTCACTGGCACGGAAGTCGTGCGCGTCGGGAGGGGGCGGCGGTGGGCGTGTCAGACGCCGACGGCCTGGTTGCGCAGTTCCTGCTCCAGGATCGGCAGGGCGAATTCGTAGGACTCCTGGCCCTGCTCGGCGACGATCCGCAGGACCTCGTCGATCTGTGCGCGGTCGGCGCCGAGCGCGAGCGCGGTCGCGATGTGCCTGCGGGTGCCCGGGGAGTACATGTGGGTCAGCGCGGCATCGCCGGCGATGCAGAGCAATTCGATCCACAGTGGGGGAAGGATGTTGTCGCGCCAGATGCCGGCGCCCATCGCGAGGAACTTCTCCAGCCAGTCCCGGTCCCAGTTGTAGAGGGTTTCCCACAGCGGATTGAACTGGCCCTGTTTCCGCAGGGCATCGCAGACGGGTGTCGGGTGCACCGCTTCCGGGGGAGCCGACTGGCGACCGGCGTGGACGAGTTCCTGGGCCAGGATCGGCACACCCGTCGCGCAGGCGTGAATTCCGATCACCGCCGACAGCTTGATCACCTCGAGCAGTTCCTCGCGGGTGGCGCCGAGTTCGATCGCGGTCTTGATGTGCCTGCGGACGCCGGGCGCGTACATATGAGTGGCCGACACGTCGATCTTCAGTCGGACGAAGGCGGCGAGCTTCGGGTCGAGCATGGAATTCTGCATGTCGTCCCTCCGGTTCAGGAGACGCCGGGGATGGTGAATCCCCGCTGCCCGACGCGCCGGTTCGGGGCCATGCCCAGCTTCGCGATGGTCTCGTCGGTGCTGCTGTAGGTCTCACCGATCTTGTAGATCCTGCGGGCCTCCGTGCCGTCGGCGATGTCACGACCGAGTTCGCGGGCGAGGCGCACGGTCTGCTCGATCTGCTGCACCGACGTGATGCGTTCGCCCTTGCGGCCCCACAGGTTGTCCTCGATGCCGACCCGCACGTGCAGCCCCATCGCGATGGCCATCGCGTTCATCGGCAGCACCGCACGCATCGCGCTTTCCACCGTGAGCACGGCTCCGTCCGGGGTGCGGCGGACGAACTCCATGAGATCGGCCGGGTTGAACCCTGCCGCGCCGCCGCCGATCGCCACGTAATTGAGGATCAGCGGGCCCTGGTACAGACCCTTCCGGATGAGCCGTTCCACCGACTCGAGCTGGTGGACGTGGCCGAGCATGAAGTGGGGCTGGATGCCCGACTTGGCCAGCCGTTCGAGGTGCTCGATGTAGAAGGAGGGTCGCGCGTCCGACACCATCTCGGTGTACGCCTGGACGTACTGAGGGTTCTCCAGGATCGTGCCCTGGACGTCGTCCTCGGTGAGGAGTTCGACGATGTTCATCTGGCTGGTGTTGACGGCGACGGTCACCTGGTCGGGGGCCGGGTCCAGCTCCGCCAGCATGTGGCGGGTGTCGTAGTCGAGCCACGTGGCGGCCTGTCCCTCGTTCTCGGGCGCGAAGGAGATCGACCCGCCCACCTGGAGGACCATCTCCGGAACCGCCTCACGGAGCAGGCCCAGCATCTCGTTGAACTTGGACAGCTTCTTCGAGCCCTTGCCGTCCTCTTCCCGGACGTGGACGTGCAGCACGGAGGCGCCGGCATTGAAACAGTCGACGGCCTTCTGGATCTGGGCGTCCATGGTGACCGCGATGTCGTCGGAGTCGCTCGGCAGCCACTGTGGACCGTACGGCGCGACCTGGATGACCAGCTTCTCCTGGTTTTCGGGGTACAGGCTGTCGTCGAGAAAGTGCATGTCCATCCCTGGGTTTCGGGGGCAGATCTCCTGCTCGTCTGCCCTGTCGAGAACTCAAGGTAATGCGCATCACACCTGGCGTTTTATCCCTACGTCACTACTATTTACCTATGCGTTGCAGCCGACGAACGGGCAGTCGTGGCCGGTGAGAACACGGGCCTGCAGGCCCGGTCGATTCCCGTGGGCGCGCTCGCCAACCTGCCGAAGGTGATGGGCAGTTTCGGAGCGGACGCGTGGCCCCTGCTCGAGTCGTACGGCGTCACCGCCGAACTCCTGACCGGGCACCCCCTGCGGTCGCTGCCGATCGAGACACACGGCCGAATCCTGCACGCCGCGGCGACCGAGACGGGCTGTGACCACCTCGGGCTGCTGCTGGGACAGTTCGCGTCGCTGGAGAACACCGGACCGCTGCGATTCCTCGTCACGAACGCCGACACCGTCGGGCAGGCCCTCGACGCGGTGGCCCGGTTCGGCCCCATCTGGTATCGCGGGATCACCGCTGCCCTGGCCGTCGAGCGCGGCTATGCCGGCCTGTCGCTCACCCTCGACGGCCTGTTCCCGGGGCGCGAGCAATTGCTGACGGCGTACCTCGTCGCGTACGTGAAGATCCTCGAAATCCTCCTCGACCGATCCTGGCGGCCGACGTTGGTCCGCATCTCGTACCGCGAGCCGGCGTCATCCGACGTCTACCGCCGATTCTTCGGTGCACCAATTCATTTCGACGAGCCCCGTCACGAGGTGCTGTTCCCGGAAGAAGTGCTGCAGCAGCCGGTCTCGGGCACCGACCCCACACTGCAGCACTTCTTCCACGGGCATCTGCAGCAGCTGCAGACCGGGGCGGGGCAGGACGTCGTGGGCCAGGTTCGGCGTGCCGTCGAGGAATCACTGCATGCCGGCGACTGCAGCGTCGACCAGGTGGCACAGCTGTTCTCCGTCCACCGCATCACCCTGTATCGGCACCTCGCCCGCGCGGGAACGACGTTCGAGGAGGTCGTCGATCAGACCCGCCGCGACCTCGCCGAACAGTTCCTGTCCCAGACCGACCTGCCGCTCGTCGAGGTGAGCCGGCTGCTCGGGTACCGGAATCAGAGTGCGTTCAGCCGCGCGTTCCGGCGTTGGCACGACGTGCCGCCGTTGCAGTGGCGCCGCGGTCGCCGGGGTGACGGGTCACCAGCGGACGGGCAGTGACGTCGGGCGTCGCAGGAGCACTCCCGAATCCCACGGAACCGCAGCGGGTTCGGTGTCGAGCCGCAGGTTCGGGAACTCCGTGGCCAGCCGGACCAGGGTCGTCGTGATCTCCATGCGCGCCAGGGACGCGCCCATGCAGTGATGCATGCCGTACCCGAACTGCAGGTGGCGTTTCCCGTTTCGGAACGGGTCGACCAGTTCCGGTTGCGGAAACGTGCCGGGATCCCGGTTGGCGGCGAACGCGTCGGCGTAGACCAGGGCGCCCTCGGGGATCACGGCGTCCCGCAGACGCACTTCACGGGTCGCGATCCGGGGAAACGTCGAGATGGTGCCCAGCGGAAGCACCCTGAGCAACTCCTCGACCAACTGCGGTGCCACCGAAGGTTCCTCCGCCAGGAGAGTCCACAGTGCAGGCGCCTGCACCAGCACGTACACGGCCTTCGCGAGCACCGACAGCACGTTCTGGTCGGCGCCGAGAACGGAGCCCAGCAGGATCGCGACGAGTTCGTCGTCGCTGAGGGGCGGTTCCGCCTCGCCGCGTGTCGAGAGGAAGCGGTCGATCAACCCACCCTGCGTCACCGGTCGTTTCTGCTGCACGAGATCGGTCACGTAGTGGTAGACGAGCCAGAAGTTCGCGAGCAGGTCGGGGATGTCGGTGTCGTGAGACAACTGCACCACCCGCGAGGACGGACGGAAATAGTCGATGTCCGACTCCGGGATCCCGAGGAAGCCGGCATTCACCTCGATCGGCAGGCGGTCGAGGACCGTCGCGAACAGATCGGGGATTTCCGCCCTGCGCAGCAACGCGATCCGCCGGTCGAGGATGCGCTGCACCGATCCCTTCAGCTTCTCGACGCCGGCGGGACTGTAGTCGGCGTTGACGAAACTCTTCATCCGCGCGTGATCCGGGGTGTCCAGATTCAGGAGCAGATCCGGTGGCATCGTCGTGGGCTGAAAGCTCGGTCCGCCGTCGACGTTGGTGTCCTTCCGGCCGAACGTCGGGTCCGTGAGCACCTTCAGTACGTCGTCGTAGCGGGTGAGGTGCAGTACGGTGTGCCCACTCGGCAGGATGATCTCGGGCAGTCCGGTGGCGCCTTCCGCGGTCGCCGGGGTGTAGGGGACCGGTGGGTCGAGGTTCGGAATGTCGTGGACGGACACCGCGACACCGGTCCGGCGTGCGGGGGGAGCGAGTGTCGAAACCTGGGTCGTCACGTCGTACTCCTTCTGTTGGTGGGATTCACAGGACTGCGGCGAGGCCGGTCAGCCGGGACAGCTCGCTCGACGCCTGGGCGTTGCCACGGAAATGGACGGCACGCCAACCGCTCTCGCGCGCCGCCCGCACGTTCTGCTCCAGGTCGTCGATCAGGATGCACCGGCCGGCGTCGACACCGGCGGTCTTCTCCGCGATTGCGAAGATCTGCGGGTCCGGTTTGCGTGCGCCGACCAGGCACGAATCGACGAGCGCATCGAGCGGGCCCGCGGGTTCGATGATCGGCCTCCAGAACTGCTCCCACTCGACCACGTTGTTCGACAGGACGCCAACCCGCAGGCCGTGAGCCTTCAGCCCGCGCACCGCGGCGGCCATCGACGCGTTGACGGTAATCCCGTCGAACCACTGCTCGCCGAACGTCTCCAGCCGTGCCCGGGTCAGGTCCAGAGCGGGGTCGGCGACGGCGAGGTGCTCCCTCAGCCGCGCGCCCCACTCGCGCTCGGTGATCTGGGCCAGTTCGATCGGGGCGAGGGGATGCGCGCCGAGGTCGTCGCCGACCGCCTGCATCGCCGCCTGCAGAGCGGCGGGCGAGACACCGGTCTTCGTCTCGTACGCGGTGAAGAGGTCCGGGAGCGGAGGTGAGAGCACGCCACCGAAGTCGAACCACACCATGGTGTCGTCGAGTGTCGTCATCGGACGATCCGTTCGAGAGCGGCCGTCGAGGCGCTCACCCGTTGCAGGGTGACCCGGCCGTGGGCGATCTGCCTGCCCTCCTGCGCCAGCGTGACGGACAGGACGACCTGGCGGGAGCAGATCTCGGCCTCGGCGACGGCCGCGCAATCGGTCGGCAGTTCCAGCTCGCCGAAGCTCTCGAAGACGGTGTCGCACCCGACGAGCACGAGCATCCGCGGTGACAGGCCGAACAATTCGTGCGCAGCGACGAGGGCCGTCTGACGCATGGCCTCGAAGATCACCGCGCCCGGCACATGGTCGAGGGGATGGTCGAACAGGCCCGGGTGGGACTGATCCACCAGAACCTGGCTGCGCACGGTGTCGCCGTCGACCTCCACACGGTTCAGCACCACGTTGTCGAACGAATGTCGAGCCACCTCCCGAGGCTCGACCCGCTCGTGCAACGGATACGGACGGGCGGGGTCGAGTTGCAGCGGTGCCCGGCCCCTGTGCCGCAATCGGTCCCACGCGTCGCCGGGCATCCACTGGATGGTCATGCTCATGGTGGCCGCGGCCGACCCGTCCAGTGCCAGGGTCATCTCGAGTGTGATTCCGACGATGTCGGCGCCCCGCTTCTTCTCCGCGGTGATCGTGGCGTCCAGAACACCGGCGGCGGGTGCGGCGCCCACTCGCACGGCGTCGAGGTCGGCGATCTCGAGGGCTCCCGCGTTGAACACGAACTTGGCGTCGAGTGGCGCGTCGACGCCCCGATGTGAGATCAGGATCGACGCCTGCCGGAACGTCTCGAGAAGGAGAAGCGGATCATACTGCCGCGCAACGATATTGTGATCGCTGTAGTAGCTGTGCACCCGCGGAAGCTGTACGCCGAGCAGGAATCGGGGATGGCTCTCGCAGATGATGTCGGTGAGGAAGACCTCGCAGATCGCGGCGCGGTGCACGTGTGCCCGGGGGATGGACGACGAATAGGACAGGGTCGGTTCCAGGACGGCGGTCATGTCGATTCCTTTCGTTGACAATGGAATTCGCACGGGTCGAGGCCGCCGGACGAGGCGGTGGCCGCGGGGATGCGGGACCCGTGCAGAACGGTGTGTCGCGCTGGAGCGGAAGAACGCGGGCGTACCCGCAGCGCGGAGGGCGACGAGCTCGGGGTCTCGTCGCGGACCGGAGTGCACCGGTGGATGCGCACGATCAGTGAATACCGGGCGATCCGGAGCGTCAACAGATGCACTCGCGTGTTCACCGATTACTTGACGGCGTTCGGCAGGCGAACGCGACGGCCGAACGCCGTTGACCTGCGGTATCGGTGACTCGGCGTACGGGCTACTTCGGTCGCCGCGTGTCGGGAGTCACAGCGGTTTTTCCGGATCGGGACGCAAATGTTACCGCCAGGTATGGCGTGTGGTAACCGGCGAGCGTAGAAGAGCGATGTTATGTTCCCCTCGCCGGGTGTGGCCGGAGTTGACGGAGGGGTCGGGGAATGTCGAAGAGGTGGGTCGCGTCGGTCGCGGCTGTGGCGATCGGTTCGGGCATGATCGCCTATTCCAACCAGAACACCGCCGTCGCGGAACCCGAGCCGGTATCCAACGGAATCCCCGGCAGCGGGCCCTGCGCGAGCGAGGTGTCGAACGAGACGCACTCGCTCATTCCGGACAAGCTCGAAATTCCGATCCCGTACCCGAAGATCACGACGGTGCCCTATCCCGCCCCGGTCACGGACCCGGTCCGGGTTTCGCAGGCGTTGCCCGCCGACACGTGTACCGATCCGTGCCCCGATCTCACCGACGAGACGGATCAGGCGCCGGGAAACCTGTCGAGCGAGCTGAACATCCCGGACATCAGCGTGAAGTTCACGCCCTTCCACTTCGGCATTCCCGTCCCGGGCGCCGACATCCAACTACCCCCGCCGCCGCCCCTCGTCCACCCGGCGACCGAGGAGGCGCCGCGCAGCGCGGCCCCGGCCACCCCGAAGATCGGCGACGTGACCCGTGTCGCCAAGGTGACCGGCGCCGGCTCCGTCAGCCGCACCGACAAGCGCTACCAGGTCAACGGCACCGACCTCGGCATCATGTGGGAGAGCGCCCCCGATCAGGTCGCCGTCGCGTTCGGTGACACCGTCGGCAAGGGATTCCAGCCGCCCGGCGGTCAGGGCGACGACTGGCGCAGCAACGTCCTCGGTTTCAGCTCCGACCGCAACCTGTCCGACGGCATGAGCCTCGACAGCATGGTCCAGGACGGCCGGTGCCACGCGGCGGAACTTCTCGACAGCCGCAAACTCGACAACGTGGAGATCACCACCATCCCCACGTCGGGTTTCGCCGTCGGGAACAGGCAGTACATGAGCTACATGTCGATCCGCACCTGGAACAGCATCCCCGCCACGTGGTGGACGAACTACGGCGGCATCGCCTACTCCGACGACGGCGGATCGACGTGGACGAAGGACCCGTACGCGAAGTGGGACAACATCTTCGGGGTCACCAAGTTCCAGGTCGCGTCGATGGTCCCGGCCGGCGACTTCGTGTACATGTTCGGCACGCCCAACACGAGGCTCGGCGCCATCGGTCTGGCGCGCGTCCCTGCCGCCGACGTGCTGAACACGTCGGCGTACCAGTACTGGCAGAACGGGAACTGGACGCCGGTCGGCGGGTACACGGAGGCGACGCCGATCGTGGACGCCCCCGCCGCCGAACTGTCCGTGCGGTACGAGGAAGCCACCGGCAAGTGGCAGATGGCCTACCTCGACACGTCCAAGGCCGCCATCGTGCTCCGTGAGTCCGACTCGCCGCAGGGCGCCTGGTCCGGCGGGGCACCGATGGTCAGCGCCGTCGAGTACCCCGAACTGTACGGCGGCTTCATCCACCCGTGGTCCAGCGGGGACGAACTGTATTTCACGATGTCGACGTGGTCGGACTACAACGTGTTCCTGATGAAGGCGGACGTAGGCGCATAGCGCCCGTGCGTGGTTGACGAGTCTCTGGACTCGTTAACCACGCACGGGCGGCGGAGCCGCCTACAGCAGGCCGTGCCGGGGCGGGACGGTGCCCGACAGCGTCCACCGGCCGATGTGCTGGATCTTCCACCGTGTGGGGTCGTGCAGGGTGTGGGTGCGGGCGTCACGCCAGTACCGCGACAGGTTGGACGTGTCCGACGCACTGCGGGTGCCGCCCAGTTCGAACAGCACGCTCGACGCCTCGAGGGACGCGCGTGCGGAGGCGACCTTGGCCGCGGCGGCGTCGACAGAGGCGACCGCGGCGGTCTGCTCGGTCAGATTCCGCCGCGCCGCGTCGATGCTGCGGGCACCCTCCCTGAGCAGTGCCGCCGCGGACCGGACGCCGACCGCCGCCTCTCCGGCCAGTTGGATCAGCAGCGGATCGTCGACGGCGTCGGCGACGCCCGCCTCGAAGTAGGGCCGCGCCCGGCGGGCGGCGCGCACGCCCTCGTTCAGCGCGGCCGCGGCGATCCCGGCGTCGATGGCGGCGTGCAGGATCTGCGCCTGCGAGCCGTAGGTGGTGGGTGCGTCGAAGATGGGGGAGAACGGCACGACGTGGAACGCGGGCACCCGGACGGCGTCGAGGGTGACGGTTCCGCTCGCGGTGGTCTTCTGCCCCATGCCGTCCCAGTCGTCGACGATCGACAGTCCGGCTGCGGTCCGCGGCAGGTAGGCGACGGCTTTGGCGGGCTTCCCCGCCGGCGTCGTCTTCCCGGGAAGCGTGGCCCGCACCGCGATCCAGTCGGCGAACAGCGCGCCCGTGCTGTAGAACTTGCGCCCGTCGACGACGAAATCCCCGTCCTGTTCGGTGAGGGTCGTGGCGTCGATGTCGATCGTCTTCGTTCCGCGCTCGCTCTGGGCGTTGGCGAACTGGCGTCCCGCGAGCACCTCGGAATAGAAGAACTCCTGCTGCGCCGGTGTGCCCTGATGACGCAGCACCTCGAGGAACGTGTAGTGGCTGTGCGGGATCTGGGCGATGCTCGGATCGCCCTCGGCGAGAAGCCGGAACACCTCGGCAAGGGTTTCGGTCCGCGCGTCGATGCCGCCGTGCTCGCGGGGAACGCCGAGCGCGAGCAGTCCGGACGCGGCGAGCGCCCGCACCTGCTCGTGCGGCAGCTGCCGCCCGGAATCGCGCGCTGCCGCCTCCTCGGCGAAGTGTGCGGCGAGATCGGCGGCGATGGTGAGGGCTTCGGCCTCGTCGCTGATGCGGTGGGCGTTCTGGACGGCGGTCATGGTTCTCCGTGGGTCGGTGGTGCGGACGCACCGAATCCGGCCACCGTCGACGGGTGGCCGGACTCGGGGTTCGGAATCGTTACGTGTACCAGGTGGGTTCGGGAAGTTCGCCGGTCAGCAGGTGGCCGCCCACCTCGCGCCGCTTGTACGCGACGGGATCGTGCAGGGTGTGCGTCCGCACGTTCCGCCAGAAGATGTCGAGACCCACCGTGTTGGACGTGGCACGCGCACCGGTCAGTTCGAACACCTTCGTACCGATCTCGAGGGCGACGTCGGCGGCGCGGATCTTGGCGGCGGCGATCCGGACGGCGAGATCCCCGCGCGCCTGTTCGGTGAGGTTCTCCCGCGCGTCGTGCAGCACCGCGTTCGCCTCTCGGTTCACCTGATCGACGAACGCCTCCGCCGCCCACAGCTTCGACTGCAGGTCGCCGTAGCCCTCGCGCAGGTACCACTCGTCGGTCGCCAGTTCCTTGTCGTCACCGCCGTACGGCCACGGACGGGTCCGGGTCCGGGTGTAGTCGGCCGCGGTGTCGAGTGCGCCGCGGGCGATGCCGACGTAGAAATTGGCGAACACGATCTCGAGTGCCGGGAAGTTCAGTGTGTTGTAGACGAGCGGCTGGAACTCCTTGTCCACGAACCCGGCCGCCCCGGACCAGTCCACCTCGACGTCGTTGATCTCGACCGTGCCGGAGTCGGTGAGGCGTTGCCCGAGATTGTCCCAGTCACCCCGGAACACGATGCCGTCCTGCGCCGTCGGCACGATCGCGAACACGTGTGTGGCCGTGCCCTCGATGATGCCCTCGAGCACGGTGAGGTCGGTGGCGCGGCCGCCCGTCGAGAACGACTTCACCCCGTTGTAGACGAGCGTGTCCCCGCGGTCGACGATCGTGAGGTCGGTGTCGCGCGGGTTGACCGCCCCGCCGAACAGGAAGCGGTTGCTCGTGTACAACTCCTCGACGGCCCCGATCTGCGGTTCGGTGCCCACGAGTCGCACGGCCCACGCCCACAGGTAGTGGTAGCCGAGCAACTGTCCGAGGGAGCCGTCGCCGCGCGCGATCTCGCGGACCACCTGGTAGGCGGTCTCCCACGGCTGTCCGGCGCCACCGAATTCGGTGGGCCCGAGCAGGGTGACGAGCCCGCTGTCCTTCAGGAGCCGGACCTCCTCGAACGGTGCACCGCCGGCGCGGTCGCGTTCGACGGCGTCGCGCGCGAGGATCGCGCTGACCTCACGCGCACGCGCGATCCAGCCGTCGGCGGTGGCCGAGGCGTCCGACCAGATCTTCTGTTCGGTGATGACGGTCATGCCTTGTCTCCCTCTGCGCTCGGTGCGGTGCCGATGGCCCACACGTAGACGGGTTCGGTTCCGTTGATCTCGTAGTCGCCGACCACCTTGGCCTTGAACACCACGGGGTTGTGGCTGGCGACCGTGCGTGCATTCCGCCAGAAGCGGTCGAGGTCCCAGTCGCGGCTGACCCCGGACGCGCCGAGTGCGTCGAAGATCGTGGCGGTGGCGGGGACGACGAGCGCGGTGGCGGAGATCTGGCCCTGCGCCGACGCGATCTCGGCGGCGATGTTGGCGGACTTCTCCTCGTCGGGGCTGCCGGTGAACGCGGCCTCGTACGCCCACTGGGCGGGTTCCGCCGCGTGCAGTGCGATCGCCTCGGCGGCGTGCGCCGCCGCCGACACCTCGCCCACCACCTGCTGGATCTGGGCGTCCTGCGCGTAGGTGGGGGCGTTGCCGTGGCTGAACGTGCGGGTGCGGTCCGCCACCCGGCGGGCGATCGCGTCCGTCGCCGCCCGCGCGATGCCCGCGAGCGTGGCGAGGTGGAACAACTGGTAGAAGGCGGTCTGATACTTGAACCGGGTGGAGAAGTCGAAGATGTTCTCCGGCTGGACGATCGCGTTCTCGTACGTCGACGTGCCCGAACCGGTGGTCTGCTGGCCGAAACCGTTCCAGTCGTCGCTGTGCGTGACGGCAGGCTGGCGCGCCTCGACCGCGGCGATCACGAACGCGCCGGTGTCGGTGCGCTGCGAGTACAGGTCGATCCAGTCGGCGAAGATCGAACCGGTGCTGTAGTACTTCGTCCCGTTCGCGAAGAAATGGGCCTCACCGGGGACGGGGGACACCTTGGTGCTCGCCTCGCCGAGCGGAACGTCGCCGATCTCGGTCCACGCG
>NZ_JBHUSF010000071.1:0-1652 GCF_042673295.1 Rhodococcus sp. NPDC057014 | reverse complement strand
CAGCTGACCGTCCGCGAATCTCCGAAGCCACGTGTCGCGGTCGGGACCGTCGGCGGCGACGAGGCGGTCCTCGACGAACGCGAAATGTCCGCGCAGGGCCTGCGTGACGTTGGAATCCGCGGCGGACAGTTCGACGAGCAGCCGGAACAGCTGGGGGATGCTCGCGCCCGACCCACCGTGGGATCTCGGCACGCGCACCGCCCCGAAACCGGCCTTCTTCAGGGCGTCGATCTGCTCGTAGGGGAGGACGTGGTCGCGTTCGCGTTCCACCACACCTTCGGCGATGTCGGCGAAGAGGGGGCGGAACCTGGCGGCGAGCGTGTCGTAGTCGGTCTCGCTCGCGATGGGCTGTGCAGCTCTTCGTTCCTGTACGGCTGTCATGCCGTCGAACCTCACACGGTCCCGCGAGCCCGGTGAAGGGTTGGACGCGCGCTGATTGGAAGGGTGGGCGTCTGCCGGGCCGGCGGGTTCCATGCTGGGTATGTCAACCGAACACATCGCTGAGCAGATCAAGTTCGCCTACTGGGTGCCCAACGTCAGTGGCGGGCTGGTCACGTCCGACATCGAACAGCGCACCAGCTGGGACTACGAGTACAACAAGAAACTCGCCCAGACCGCCGAGAACAACGGGTTCGAGTACGCGCTCAGCCAGGTCCGGTACGAGGCCAGCTACGGGGCCGAATTCCAGCACGAGTCGACGAGCTTCAGCCTCGCACTCCTGCTCGCCACCGAGCGGCTGAAGGTGATCGCCGCGGTCCACCCCGGTCTGTGGCAGCCCGCCGTGCTGGCGAAACTGGGGGCCACCGCCGACCACCTGTCGAACGGCCGGTTCGCCGTCAACGTCGTGAGCGGCTGGTTCAAGGACGAATTCACCCACCTCGGGGAGCCGTGGCTCGAGCACGACGAGCGGTACCGGCGCAGCGCCGAGTTCCTGCAGGTGCTCCGCAAGATCTGGACCGAGGACGACGTCGATTTCCGCGGCGACTTCTACCGCATCCACGACTTCACCCTCAAGCCGAAACCGCTGAACACCCCCGACCGCCCGAACCCCGAACTGTTCCAGGGCGGAAACTCCGCCGCCGCGAGGCAGAACGCGGGCCGGTACTCCGACTGGTACTTCAGCAACGGCAAGGACTACGACGGCATCACCGAACAGATCGACGACGTGCGACGGGTGGCGCGCGAACACGACCGGGAAGTGAAGTTCGGGCTCAACGGGTTCATCATCGCCCGCGACACGGAGAAGGAGGCCCGCGACACCCTCCGCGAGATCATCGAGAAGGCCAACAAACCGGCGGTCGAGGGATTCCGGTCCGCCGTCCAGCAGGCGGGCGCGTCCACCGCCGACAAGTCGGGGATGTGGGCGGATTCCACGTTCGAGGATCTCGTCCAGTACAACGACGGATTCCGCACACAGCTGATCGGCACGCCGGAGCAGGTTGCCGAGCGCATCGTCGAATACCGCCGCCGCGGAGTCGACCTCATCCTGGGCGGGTTCCTGCACTTCCAGGAGGAGATCGAATACTTCGGCGCCAACGTCCTGCCGCTGGTCCGCGAACTCGAGGCGTCCGAGAGGCTTGCGCCCGTGAGTGGTTGAGGAGTCCAGGGACTCGTTAACCACGCACGGGCGGCGGAGCCGCCTACCGGGCCAG
>NZ_JBHUSF010000070.1:0-33717 GCF_042673295.1 Rhodococcus sp. NPDC057014 | reverse complement strand
CGCATCATGAACCCCACCCAGGACGCGGTCGAACAGCGCATCGCCGCCCTCGAAGGCGGCGTCGCCGCCCTGCTGCTGTCGTCCGGGCAGGCCGCGGAAACCTTTGCGGTGCTGAACCTCGCCGAGGCAGGCGACCACATCGTCTCCAGCCCGTACCTGTACGGGGGCACGTACAACCTCTTCCACTACACGCTGCCCAAGCTCGGCATCGAGGTCTCGTTCGTCGAAGACCCGGACGACCTCGAGCAGTGGCGCAGCGCCGTCCGCCCGAACACGAAGGCGTTCTACGGTGAGACGATCGCCAACCCGAAGAACCACGTCCTGGACATCCCGGGAATCTCGAAGGTGGTCCACGACAACGGGATCCCGCTGATCGTCGACAACACGGTGGCCACACCGTATCTGCTGCAGCCGCTGAAGCACGGGGCGGACATCGTGGTGCACTCGGCCACCAAGTACCTCGGCGGTCACGGCACGGCGATCGCAGGTGTCATCGTCGACGGCGGCACATTCGACTGGACCCAGGGCAGGCACGGCGGCTTCACCACCCCGGACCCGAGCTACCACGGCGTCGTGTTCGCGGACCTCGGCGCCCCGGCCTACGCGCTGAAGGCGCGCGTGCAGTTGCTGCGCGACCTCGGTTCCGCGGTCGCCCCGTTCAACGCATTCCTCATCGCCCAGGGCATCGAGACCCTCAGCCTGCGGGTGGAGCGGCACGTCGCCAACGCGCAGAAGGTCGCCGAGTTCCTCGAGGCGCGCACGGAGGTCACGTCCGTGGCGTACGCGGGTCTGCCGTCCTCGCCATGGCACGAGCGTGCACGGCAGCTCACCCCGAAGGGTCCGGGTGCGATCGTGACGTTCGAACTGGCAGGCGGGGTCGATGCCGGCAAGAAGTTCGTCAACGCGCTCACCCTGCACAGCCACGTCGCGAACATCGGCGACGTGCGCTCGCTGGTGATCCACCCGGCGTCGACGACGCACTCGCAGCTCACCCCGGAGGAGCAGCTCGCGGCCGGTGTGACGCCCGGACTGGTTCGCCTCGCCGTCGGCATCGAGGGGATCGACGACATCCTCGCCGACCTCGAGACCGGATTCGCCGCGGCCGCAGTCTGATCCGATGCCGGGAGGCCGAGATCCGGCCTCCCGGCGTCTAGATCATCGCGCGCATCATGCCCTGCGGTTCGCCGCCGAGCTGGGTGAGCGCGCTCGCATGGTTGGTGGGTCCGGGCACGTGGACGGCGTGAGCGAGACCGGCGTGCGCGTCCCGCCAGAACCGTTGCATCGGCGTCTTGTAGTGCAGCGCGCCGCCGCCGGCGCGCGCGAAGATCTCGTCGACGGCACGCACCGCACGCCAGGCCGCGGCGATCTGGGTGCGGCGTCCGATCGCACGCTCCTCGAACGTGACCTCCTTGCCTGCGTCGACCTTGTCGTAGAACCGGTCGGCGGTCTCGATGAGGGAGACCCGGGACGCGTTGATCTCGGCGGCGGATTCCCCTATCGCACTGAGGACGTACGGGTCCTCCTTGATCTTCTGGCCCGTGATGGCGACGCGGTTCTTCTGCACCGCGATGTGGCAGGCCAGCGCGCCCTCGGTGATGCCGATGACGGCGGCGGTGATGCCGAGCGGGAACATGCAGGAGTAGGGCATGTTGAACAGTGGTTCGGGCCTGCCCGCCTCCTTCTGCGCCCGCCCGTCCATCACCTTCGACGCGCTCAACGTCCGGTAGCCCGGGACGAACGCACCGTCGACGATCAGGTCCTTGCTTCCGGTTCCGCGCAGGCCGATGACGTCCCACGTGTCCTCGACGATCCGATAGTCGGTGCGCGGCAGGATCACGTGCAGCGACGACGGCGGCAGCGCGATGCCGCCCTCGCCGTCGCCGACCATCGCCCCGAGGAACGCCCATTGGCAGTGGTCGGTTCCCGACGAGAACGACCATCGCCCCTTCAGGACGTATCCGCCGTCGACCGGTGTCGCGACGCCCATGGGCGCGTACGGCGACGCCATCCACGTGTCGTTGTCCTCGCCCCAGATCTCCTCCTGCACCCGCGGGTCGGCGAACGCCAGCTCCCACGGGTGCACGCCGACGATCCCGGCGACCCACCCGCTCGCACCGTCGAGTGCGGCGATTCCCATCACGGTCTCGGCGAATTCGCGAGGGTGCACCTCGAGGCCGCCGTACAGCTTGGGCTGCAGCAACCGGATCGCCCCGGAGTCGCGCAGGAGGCCGGCGGCGGTGTCGGTGAGCCGGCAGTCGGCCTCCGACCGGACGGCCTGCCCGCGAATCTCCTCGGCGACGGCTTCGATTCTGTCGAGAACCTGACCCATCGGGACTCCTCTTCCGCCGTGGCTAGAACACGTTCTAGTCAATATTGCCCCGGCGTGCCGATTCCGAGTCGATCCACGTTCCGCGCTTGAAAGTTCGATGCACCTAAATCTATAGTGCGGAGATACGAATCAGCAGGTAGATCCCCGCGACCACGATCAGGAGCTCCGTGAGCATCGAGGCCCCCAGCCCTCTCCTCCCGCGCCGCAGGCCCCGCAAGGGCAGTCTCCGGACGGTCGCGCTCCTCGGACCTGCCTTCGTGGCGGCCATCGCGTACGTCGACCCCGGCAACGTCGCCGCCAACCTCACCGCGGGCGCGAAGTACGGGTACCTGCTCGTCTGGGTCCTCGTGCTCGCCAATGCCATGGCCGTGCTGGTGCAGTACCTGTCCGCCAAGCTCGGCCTCGTCACCGGCAAATCGCTGCCCGAGATGCTGGGCACGCGTCTGCGGACCGGCAACCGCCGTGCGTTCTGGTTGCAGGCGGAAGCGATGGCGATCGCCACCGATGTGGCCGAGGTCATCGGCGGCGCGATCGCGCTCAACCTCCTGTTCGGCGTCCCCCTGTTCGTCGGCGGTCTCATCACGGGCGTCGTGTCGATGGGCATCCTGTCGATCCAGAGCCGTCGCGGTCAGCGAACGTTCGAGTTCGTCGTGATCGGGCTCCTCACGATCATCACCGTCGGGTTCCTCACCGGCCTCGCGTTCACCGACGTGTCGGGCCCGGACGCACTCGCCGGTCTCGTTCCGCGGTTCGAAGGGACCGAGACGGTACTGCTCGCCGCAAGCATGCTCGGCGCCACCGTGATGCCGCACGCGATCTACCTCCACAGCGCTCTCGCCCGCGACCGGCACGGGAACGACCTCGAAGGCCCCCGCCTCGCGCGACTGCTGCGGGTGACGAAGTGGGACGTGGTCGGGGCGCTGATCGTGGCGGGCGCGGTGAACATCGGCATGCTGCTGCTCGCCGCGTCGGCCCTGCGCGGCATTCCCGGCACCGATTCGATCGACGGCGCGCACGCCGCCATCCAGAACTCGCTCGGCCCCACGGTCGCGGTCATCTTCGCCGTCGGCCTGCTGGCGTCCGGCCTGGCCTCGACGTCGATCGGCTGCGCGGCCGGCTCCGAGATCATGTACGGACTGCTGTCGATGCGCATCCCGCTGCTGCTGCGACGGGTGGTCACCCTCATCCCCGCGCTGGTCGTGCTGGCTGCCGGCGTCGACCCCACGTTCGCGCTCGTCCTCAGTCAGGTGGTCCTCAGCCTGTGCATCCCGTTCGCGGTGATCCCGCTCGTGCGGATGACGTCGGACCGCGACCTGATGGGTGTCCACCGCAACGCGACGGCCACCACGGTCGCCGCGTGGGTGGCGGCGTCGCTGATCGTCGTGCTCAACGTGTCGCTACTGTGGCTGACGTTCACGGGGTCGAACTGATCACTCGTGCCGCGGCGCTCCGGACACGACGCGCTGCAGGGCCTGCAGGTCCTCCGACAGCATCCGGAACATCCAGTAGGCGCCCAGGAACGCGACGACGCTGCCGACGCACAGGACGCGGAGCGCGACGATGACGCGGGGCATGTCCTCCGGGGGAATGAACGTGGCACCCGCGACCCCGAGCAGCGGCACGGCGGCGGCCGCGGCGAGGAAGAACGTGCTGCGCCGCCCCAGCCGTCCCAGCATCCGGGCGTCCGAGGCGCTGATCTCGCCGTGTCGCAGGAAGACCGGGTAGAGGCAGCGCACGGCGTAGAAGTTCACGAAGAAGAACGGGTAGACCACGGCGATCGCCCCGCAGACCAGCTGGGACGCGGTGAAGTGGACGACGGTGTTCCACGGAACCTCACTGCCGCTCACCTCCAGTGTGATCGGCACGATGATGCCGGTGACCACCCACAGCCCGAGGCACAGCAGGGCGCACCGCTGCCCGAGCAGCAGGGTGTCCTTGCGGGCGCGGGCGAGTTGAGCGCCGGAATACACCCGCCCCCGCCGCAGACCGGCCGCCACCACCGTCAGGTAGATCACCATCGACACGGTGCCCGCGGTCCCGATGAGGAATGCGATCGTGTAGTCGATCCGGGTGATCCGCACGAAGTTCTCCTGCGCGCCGGGCGGCAGCTTGCTGATGATCAGGGCGCTGTTGTGGTGGTAGCTGTAGAGGATGGCCAGAAAGTTGGGAACGGCGATGGCCAGGAACATGATCGGGTGCGTCCACCGGCGCATCCGCAGGCGCCAGCTCCCCGGCGGCGGGTCGACCAGATCGCGGGCGTGCGCGTCGAGGCAGACGTCGAGTTGCTGGGCGAGTTCGGCGCCGGAGGAGTACCGGTCCTTCGGGTCCGGCGCCAGCGATTTCAGCAGCACGCGCCGCAACGCGTTCGGGCAGTCGGCGGGCAGTTCGCCTGCGGCCGGTTCGTCGTGCCCCCGGCGCCGGGCGAGCATCGCGTCGAGGGTGGTGCGGTCGCCGGGCGGGCGGGAGTGCAACTCGGCGTCACTGTCGTCGAAAGGTCTTGCGCCGGTCAGCAACTCCCACAGGACGACGGCGAGCGAGTACAGGTCGCTGCGGGTGTCGAGGTCGGCGGGGGTGCCGGGCCGGGCCGGGTGGATCGCCTCGAGCTGCTCCGGGGACATGTAGGCGAGCGAGCCGCCGAAGTAGGCGACCGGGCTGGCACCGGCGAGGTTGCCGCTGAAACTGATGTTGAAGTCGGCGAGCTTCGGGGCGCCCTCCGCCGTCAGCAGCACGTTGGCCGGCTTGACGTCGCGGTGCAGCACGCCGTGCGCGCCCGCGTAGTCGAGCGCCTGCGCCAGCCTCCGGCCGAGCCAGGCCACCGTCTCGGGCCACGTCAGCGTCGCGATCTCCTGGCGCACAGGAGATTCGCTGGGCCGGATCTCGCCCCTGCCGACCAGGGCGCGGTCGATCGCGTCCAGCAGCACGGCGCCGCTGCGCGCCTCCGGCGGCGTCTCCCGCACCCGCCCGACCACGTCGAGCAGCGTTCCCCCCGGCACGTACTGCATGTACAGCAGGCGCAGGTCGCGGCCCGCGAGAAGTCGCTGATCGAAGACCCGGACGATGTAGTCGTGGTCGAACTGGGCCAGGGTCTGCGGTTCGGTGCCGTGATCCTCGGAGATCTTCACCGCGACCATCCTCTGCAGCGACCGCTGCCGGGCGAGGAACACCCGCGCGAACGCGCCCCGGCCGAGGAGGGTCACGAGGTCGAAGTCGTCGATTCGCCTGCCGACCTCGAGATCGTCGAGCGCGCCGGCGTTCCCCGCGGACACCGTCGACGCCTGCTCCCCGCGGTGGAGCAGGGTGCTCTGGTATTCGCCGGTGCCGAGCAGTTCTTCGAGTTCGCCCGCCTGCGCCGGAAAGCTCAGCGTGTACTCGTTCGCCTCGACCGACTCGCCGCTGCGCCGCCGGATGTGGAATTCCTCGTACAGCAGGTCCGGTGGCAGCGGCCACCGTCGTAGTTCGGGCAGTTCCTCGCAGTATTGCGCCAGCCGTTTCGGGTGGTCGCCGCGCAGCCAGCGCTTCTCCAGGTCGACCTTGATCAGTTCGATGAGCGTGACCCGGCGAAGGGCCGGGGACGCGGGCAGGTAGGCGACCAGATCGGGCGCGGACGACGAGGACTCCCAGGCACTGGCGAAGCGCGCGACGGCGTCGCCGACCGCCGTGTCCGACACCCAGGCCTGCTCGGAAGCGGCCGGTGAACCTCGCCGGGAGGGCATGGAAGCCATGGTAGCTGGCCACACCCGTCCGACTACTGCAGTTCCGACACCGGGGTCGACGGGTCGATGGTGACGCCGATCCGCGTCAGATTGCCGTGCAGCACTTGCCAGATCGACACCTCGAGGAACTCGGCGAGGTCGTCGCTGCCGAGCGCCGACTGGGGGTTGCTCAGCCACCGGTTGACGCTGGCGTCGACCAGTCCCACCAACCCGAACGCCAGCGACTCGGCCAGGTCGGAGTTGCCGGCGACCGCGTCGAGGACCGTCGCGAGCAGGCCCGACAGCTGGAGCGCGATCGCGGTCTTCGTGCCCGTCACCACGCGCGAGCCGGTGGTGCGCCTGCTCGGCGATCCGGTGCCGAGGAACTGGTGGAGTCGCGGGTATTCCACGATCCACCGCAGGTACGTCTCGACCGCGCGGGCGATCGCCTCGCCGACGGTCCCCTCGGGGGTCAACGTGGGTGCGAGGTCCGCCATCAGTCGTTCGATGATGCGGCCGCGCAACTGCTCGTCGAGGTCGCCGCGATCGGTGAAGATCCGGTAGACCACCGACCGCGGCACGTCGGCGCGGTTCGCGATCTGCTGGACGCCCACGTCGGGGCCGTCCTCGTTGATGGCCTCCATCGCGGCGTCGAGAATCCGGCTGCGGCGTTCCGCCTTGTGGTCCTCCCAGCGCGTGGCGCGGCCGTCACCCTGGGGCGACGCGGCGGTTTCCACTTTGTCCGGCATCGCTCATACGTTACCCATCCGACTGTTGACTGGACAGGACGTCTCACATACTTTGGTGAGACAGGGTGTCACACACACATTTTTCCGGACTCAGGGAGCCGCAATGGGTAACAGGGTGTTCGTCGTCGGCGTCGGGATGACGAAATTCGAGAAACCGGGTGCACGCGAGTGGGACTACCCCGACATGGCGCGGGAGGCGGGCGGCCGCGCGCTCGAGGACGCGGGCGTCGAATACGGCCTCGTGGAGCAGGCGTACGTCGGCTACGTGTACGGCGAATCGACGTCCGGGCAGCGGGCCGTCTACGAACTCGGCCTCACCGGCATCCCCATCGTCAACGTCAACAACAACTGTTCGACGGGATCGACCGCGCTCTTCCTCGCCACCCAGGCGGTCCGCAGCGGTCAGGTCGACTGCGCGCTCGCGCTGGGCTTCGAGAAGATGCAGGCCGGTTCGCTCGGGTCCACGTACGACGACCGGGAACAGCCGATGATGCGTCACCTCCTCGCGCTCGCCGAACTGCAGGAGTTCGCGATGCCGCCCGCCCCGTACATGTTCGGGGCCGCAGGCAAGGAGCACATGGAACGGTTCGGGACCACGGCGGAACAGTTCGCCAGGATCGGCGTGAAGAACCACCGCCACTCACAGAACAACCCGTACGCCCAGTTCCAGGACGAATACACGCTCGACGAGATCCTCGGCTCGAAGCAGATCTACGGGCCGCTCACCAAACTGCAGTGCTCCCCCACCTCGGACGGCTCCGGCGCCGTCGTCGTGGTGAGCGAGAAGTTCGTCGACGAGCACGACCTCGCCGCGCAGGCCGTGGAGATCGTCGGCCAGTCCATGGTCACCGACCTCCCGAGCACGTTCGAGGACCGCAGCGCGATCAGCCTGGTCGGCGCCGACATGACCCGCACGGCCGCGGCCCGGGTGTACGAACAGGCAGGCATCGGCCCGGACGACATCGACGTCATCGAACTCCACGACTGCTTCTCCACCAACGAACTGCTGACGTACGAGGCGCTCGGCCTGTGCGGCGAGGGCGAGGGCGGCAAACTCGTCGACAACGACGACACCACGTACGGCGGCCGCTGGGTGGTCAACCCGTCCGGCGGCCTCATCTCCAAGGGACACCCGCTCGGCGCCACCGGACTCGCCCAGTGCAGCGAACTCACCTGGCAACTCCGGGGCACGGCCGACAAGCGGCAGGTCGACGGCGCCGCGGTCGCACTGCAACACAACATCGGCCTCGGCGGCGCCGTCGTGGTCACCGCCTACCGCGCACTCTGACACTTCCTCTTCCACAGTCCCTTTCACCTCGAGCACCAGGAGAACATCATGGCTTCCGTTTCCGTCGCAGCGTCCCTTCCCGCCTCCCCCGACAAGGCATGGGACGCATTGTCCGACCTGTCCCGCTGGGAGGAGTGGCTCACCATCCACCAGTCCTGGAAGAGCGAGATCCCCACCGAGGTGGCACTCGGATCGAAGTTCACCGAGGTCGTCTCCGTGATGGGCATGGCCAACAAGATCGAGTGGACCGTCACCGAGGTGCAGGTGCCCGAGATGGTGAAGATCTCCGGCACCGGGATGGCCGGCGTGACCGTCGAATTCACCCTGAAGGTCGAAGCGGACGGCGCCGCATCCACGGCGATCATCGACGCGAGTTTCACCGGCACCATGATCGTCGGCCCCATCGGCAAGGCCGTCGCCAAGAACGCCAAGGCAGATCTGGAGGCGTCCCTCGCGGGGTTCGCCGACATGGTGGGCTGATCCGCGCATGACCACCCCCACAGTCGAATTCGACACGAGCGGCCTCGGAGAGTGGACCGATCCGCAACGGTTCGAGGTCACCGCCGAGCGCATCGCCGACTACGCCGCGGCCACCAACGATCCCATCGACCGCCACCTCGCGGGCGAGGTCGCTCCCCCGGTGTTCGCCGTGGTCCCCGCGTTCACGTCGATGGCGCCGGCCGCACTGTCCGTCGCCCCGGTCGAACTGCTCATGAAACTCGTGCACGGCGAGCAGGATTTCCATTTCCACCGCCCGATCCGGCCCGGCGACAACCTCGTGGTTCGTGCGAAGCCGATCGGTTTCGAGGGTCGCGCAAACGGATCCACCGTCGTCGTCTACGTCGAAACCGTCACGGACGACGGCGAACTGGTCAACGAGCAGTGGATGACCGCGTTCTTCCGGAAGGTCGACGCGGGAGCAGGCCTCGGCGAACAGGCGCCCGCACACCGATTCGACGAGACCCTCCGCGGGCAGGCACCCGCCGCGTCGATCACCCAGCACATCGACGAGGACCAGACATTCCGGTACTCGCCCGCCTCCGGCGACCCGATGCCGATCCACCTCGACGACGAGATCGCCCGGATGTCCGGTCTTCCCGGAATCATCAACCACGGCCTGTGCACCATGGCGTTCACGTCGTGGGCGGCGCTCACCGAACTCGCCGACGGCAGGGTCGAACGCCTCCGCCGTCTCGCGGTGCGGTTCGCGAAACCCGTACTGCCCGGACAGGACATCGCCACGCAGTTCCGGCAGGTCGCCGAATCCACCGGCGGGGCGGTGTCGTACGCCTACGAGACCGCCGTCGGCGACGAACTCGTCATCAAGGACGGCCTCGCCGTCATCGCGGACACAGAAACCTAGGAGTACGCACATGGGAACACTCGACGGACGGGTTGCCGTCGTCACCGGCGCCGGACGCGGAATCGGCCGGGAGCACGCACTGCTCTTCGCACGTGAGGGCGCTGCCGTGGTCGTCAACGACCTCGGCGGCGCCAACGACGGCACCGGTGCGGACGCCGGCCCGGCGCAGCAGGTGGTCGACGAGATCGTCGCCGCGGGCGGCAGGGCGGTCGCGAACACCGACGACGTCGCGTCCTGGGACGGCGCCGAAGCGCTCGTGAGCCAGGCCGTGAGCGAGTTCGGCCGGCTCGACGTCCTCGTCAACAACGCGGGCATCCTGCGGGACGCGTTCATCGCGGGCATGACCGAAAGTCAGTGGGACGCCGTCATCGCCGTGCACCTCAAGGGCCACGCCGCGACGCTGCACCATGCGGCCGCGTACTGGAAGGCACGCACCAAGGCGGGCGACACCGTGAACGCGTCCGTGATCAACACCGCGTCGGCGTCCGGCACGTTCATGCCCAACGCCGGTCAGGGCAACTACGGCGCCGCGAAGGCCGGTATCGCCGCACTCACCCTGGTCGCCGCGGACGAACTCGAGCGCTACGGCGTACGGGTCAACGCGATCGCCCCGATCGCCCGCACCCGGCTCACACTGGCCACCCCCGGTATGGGCGCGCTGTTCGCCGAGGAGGTGCCGGAGGGCGAGTTCGACGCGTTCAGCCCCGCCAACATTTCCCCGCTCGTCGCCCGGCTCGCCGACGCGAACTGCAAGATCACCGGCAAGGTGTTCGCCGTGCAGGGCGGGGCCATCTCCGAACTCGCCGGCTGGCACGACGTCACGACCATCGAGAGCGACGGCCCGTGGACCGTCGCCGACCTCGCCGACCGACTCGGCTGAAGGGCTCCGACATGGCCAAGAACACGTACGAGCTCGGGCTCGGGCTGACCGAGGAGCATCGGGCCCTCGCCGACTCGGTCCGCTCCTTCGCCGAACGCACCATCACCTCCGATCACGTCCGGTCCGCGGTCGAGTCCACGAGCGAGGACAAGTTCCCGCCGTTCTGGGATGCGCTGGCCGGCCAGGATCTGCTGGGTCTGCACGTCGCGGAGGACAAGGGCGGTCACGGCGCCGGGCTCCTCACACTGGCGGTGGCGCTCGAGGCACTGGGGCGCACGGTCGCTCCGGGCCCGTTCGTCCCGACCGCGTTGTCCGCCGCCCTCGTGGCGGCCGCGGATTCCAAGGTCGGCATCGAACTGCTCCCCGGTCTCCTCGACGGATCACGCACCGCCGCAGTCGCGCTGGGCCGCCCGCTCGACGCGGCGGCGCACGACGGCGGATACCGCGTCACCGGTGTCGCGGACGCCGTCCTCGGCGGCGAACACGCCGACACCCTGCTGCTCCCGATCGCCGTCGGCGACGACGTCCGCTGGGCCGTCGTCGATTCCGCGGACGTCACCGTCACGGTGCAGGACGGCATCGACGTGCTCCGCGGCTCGGCACGGATCACCGCCGACGACGTCCGGGTGGGCACCGACCGGATCCTCGACGGGCTCACCGAGCAGCGCGTCCGGTCCGTCGCCACCGTCGTCCTCGGCGCGGAGGCGATCGGCGTGATGTCCTGGTGCGTGTCCACCGCGTCGGAGTACGCGAAGACCCGCGTGCAGTTCGGGCGCCCGATCGGCCAGTTCCAGGGCGTCAAACACAAGTGCGCACACATGGGCATCGCGCTGGAGAAGGCGCGCGCGGTGCTGTGGGACGCCGCGTCCGCCCTCGACAACGACGACGACACCGCCGATTTCGCCGCGGACATCGCCGCAGTCGTCGTCCCGGACGCCGTGGTGCAGTGCGCGCAGGACTGCATCCAGGTCCACGGCGGAATCGGATTCACCTGGGAGCACGACGCGCACCTGTACTACCGCCGCGCACTGGCGATCCGGGGGCTCCTCGGCACCCGAGAGGAGCGTGCGGGCCGCGTCGCCGACCAGTCGCTCGCCGGCACGGCCCGCACGTCCGAACTGGAACTGCCGGCCGAGGCCGAGACGATCCGCGCCGAGGTGCGGGCGGCACTCGCCCCGCTGGTCGGCCTCGACGAGGACGACCAGTTGATCGCGCTCGGCGACGGCGGCTGGGTGCAGCCGCATCTGCCAAAGCCGTACGGGCGCAGCGCGTCCCCGCTCGAGCAGATCGTCATCGCGCAGGAGATCACGGCGGCGGGCATCCCGATGCCGCAGTTGCTGATGGGCGGCTGGGCGGTGCAGGCTGTCGTCGCCCACGGCACGGACGCGCAGAAACGGGATCTCGCCGTCCCCACCCTGCGGGGAGACCTGGTGTGGTGCCAGCTGTTCAGCGAGCCGGGCGCCGGTTCCGACCTCGCGTCGCTGACGACGAAGGCCGAGAAGGTCGACGGCGGCTGGAAGGTGACCGGTCAGAAGATCTGGACCACGGTCGCGCAGTTCTCCGACTGGGCCATGCTGATCGCCCGCACCGACCCGTCCAAGCCGAAACACGAGGGCATCACGTACTTCGTGCTGGACATGTCGACGCCGGGCGTGACCGTCCGGCCGCTGCGCGAGATGACCGGGTCGGCCCTGTTCAACGAGGTCTTCCTCGACGACGTGTTCATCCCCGACGAGAACGTGGTCGGGAACGTGAACGACGGCTGGAACGTGGCGCGCACGACCCTCGCGGGCGAGCGGGTGGCGCTGAGCCAGAAGATGGAGGCCTACGCCACCGACAGGGATCTGCTGCAGTTCGCCCGCGGCCGGGACCTCGGCCCGCTGGGCCGGTTCCGCGTCGGTGAACTGGTTGCGGAGAGCCAGGCCATCGACCTGATCGGCTCCCGCATCGTGCTGAAGCAACTGTCGGGGACCGACGTGAGCACCACGTCGAGCGTCGGCAAGCTGCTGGGCATGGGGCTCGGACAGTCGATCGCGGAGTTCGTCGTCGCCGAACTCGGTATCGCCGGCGCCGTGAGCATTCCGGGTGAGCCGAGCGACAAGGCGATGGAGCAGTTGATCGCCGGCCGCGCCACCACCATCTACGGCGGCACCACCGAGGTGCAGCTCAACGTGATCGGCGAACGGATGCTCGGACTGCCCCGCGACGTGCAGGGGGTGTCGTGACCGGCGGGCCGCTGAGCGGGCTGACCGTCGTCGAGATCGCGAGTCTCGCGCCCGCGCCGTTCGGGTGCATGATCCTCGCCGATCTCGGTGCGGACGTGATCCGGGTGGAACGGGCCGGCGACGGCGGCACCGGGTTGATGGCGCCGTCGGGGGTGCTCGACCGCGGGCGACGGTCGATCGCGGTGAACCTGCGCACCCCGGAGGGACTCGAGGCGGTGCTGCGACTCGTCGACGACGCCGACATCCTCGTCGAGGGATTCCGTCCCGGCGTCGCGGAACGCCTCGGCATCGGTCCCGACGACTGCCTGGCCCGCAACCCCGCCCTGATCTACGGGCGGATGACGGGCTGGGGCCAGGACGGTCCGCTCGCACCGCGGGCCGGGCACGACATCAACTCCATCGCGCTCGCGGGCGCGCTCGACCCGATCGGGCGCGCCGGCGAGCGGCCGGTGCCGCCGCTGAACCTGTTGGGCGACTTCGGCGGTGGGGGTCTGATGTTGACGATGGGAATCCTGGCCGCGCTGCACGAGCGCACGCGGTCGGGCCGCGGTCAGGTGGTGGACGTGTCCATGGTCGACGGCGCCGCGCTGCTGACGGCGTTCGTTCACGGGATGAACGCCGCCGGGCTGTGGCAGGACGGTCGCGGGCAGAACGTCCTCGACGGGGCCGCCGCGTTCTACGACACCTACGCATGCGCCGACGGCCTGCACGTGGCGGTCGGTTGCGTCGAACCGCACTTCTACGGCGAACTCCTCGACGTGCTCGGGTTGTCGGGCGAGGAGCTGCCGTTGCAGTACGACCTCGATGCGGCGCCGGAACTGAAGGCGCGGCTCGCGGAGATGTTCGCGACCCGCCCGCGGGACGAATGGGCGGCGCTGTTCGCCGATTCCGACGCGTGCGTGTCGCCGGTCCTCTCGCCGTGGGAGGCGCACGAGCATCCCCACAACACGGAGCGAGAGACGTTCGTCGAGGTGGGCGGCATCCGCCAGCCCGCGCCGGCGCCGCGCTTCAGCCGCACCCCGGCGCCGGTTCCCCGTCCCGCCCCGCGGCCGGGGCAGGACACGGACGCGATCCTCGCGCGAGCCGGCTACGACGCGGCCGCCATCGGGAAACTGCGCTCGGCGGGCGCCGTCGAATAGGCGACGGGGACCTATCCGCGATCGGTGCCCGGCGGGAAGCCACCGGTCGCGATGGGTCCCCACTCGTCGATGGTGATCCGGATGAGGCTTTTGTTCTGCTTCCGCATGGCGTCCCGGTACTCGTCCCAGTCGGGGTGCTCGCCGGAGATGCCGCGGAAGTACTCCACCAGCGGTTCGAGTGCGTCGGGCAAATCCAGTACCTCGGCCGTGCCGTCGATCTGCACGTAGGCGCCGTTGAACTCGTCGGACAGCACGCACACGCTCACGGCGGGGTCGTGCCGCACGTTCGCGGCCTTCGCGCGCTGCGGGTAGGTGGAGACGACGATCCGGCCCTCCGAGTCGAGTCCCGACGTCACCGGGGAGATCTGCAGGCCGCCCGAGCGTTTCCGGGTGATCAGCACGCTGCGGTGGCGCGGGCGGACGAAGTCGAGCAACTCTTCCCTCGTGACACGGTCTGCGGTGGCGACGGCCATGGTGCACCTCTCCTCTGCTGCGGTGGCGGTTCTTCCCGGACTCACCTTAGGCCCCGGGCAGTCCTCAGACGTCTGAGGACTGTGCTAGCGTCGGCGCATGGCCGGACGTCCCACCCTCCGCAGCGGACCGCTGGTCCCCCAGCTCGAGGAACTCCTCACCGCCCGGATCCGGGACGGCGAGTGGACGCTCGGCAGCCGCATCCCCAGCGAGGCCGAACTGGCCACCGAACTGGGTGTCGGCCGGTCCTCCGTCCGTGAGGCCGTTCGGCTGCTCGCCCGCGACGGCCTACTCGACGTGCGGCACGGCGTCGGCACGTTCGTCGCGCAGCCCCCCACCAGCGGTGCGGGACTCGGGAAGCTGCTGCGCCGCGCCCGGCTGCTCGAGGTGTACGAGGTGCGGCGCGCCCTCGAGATCGAGGCGGCCCGGCTCGCCGCGGAACGCGCGCGCCCCGAGGACCTCCAGCGGCTGCGAGAACAGCTGTCCACCCGGCACGACAGCACCACCGCACCGACCGCCGTCTTCGTCGCTGCCGACCTCGACTTCCACGCCGCGATCCTGGGGATCGCCGGCAACACCATCCTGTCCGCCCTGTTCGAGTCGATCCGGCCGCTCCTCGTCGACGCGCTGGCCGAACTCGTCGACCACGAACCGGGACGGCCCGACACCAGCTGCGCCCACGACGATCTGGTGCGCGCACTGGAAGCCGGCGACGCCGAGGCGGCCGTCGCCGCCACCGCCGCCAACCTCGACCCGACCATGTCGATTCTGCGGAAAGGCGGAAATCAGTGACCACCCCGGATTCGGTCGTCAGCATCGAGAACGTCGACCTCGTGCGGAGCGGACGGTATCTGCTCAGCGACATCAGCCTCCGCATCGAACGCGGGCAGCACTGGGTGCTGCTCGGCGCGAACGGCGCGGGAAAGAGCACGATGCTGAGCATGCTCGGCGCGGTCGCGCACCCGACGCACGGCACCGTCCGCGTCCTCGGCCACCAGCTGGGCCGGGTCGACATGCGCGAGTTGCGCGCCCACATCGGGCACGTGAACCCGCGATACCGGATCGACGCGCCGCTGACGGTGCGCGACGTCGTGCTCACCGGCCTCACCAACACACCCGATTTCGTGCCGCGGTGGTCGCCGTCCGCGGAGCAGATCGCCCGCGCCGACGAGCTCGTCGCCTCCCTCGGCATGCAGAAGCACTCGGACGCCCTGTGGCCCAACCTGTCCCAGGGTGAGCGCGGCCGCGCCCTCATCGCACGGGCCCTGATGGCGGAACCGCAACTTCTCCTGCTCGACGAGCCCGCCACCGGACTCGATCTCGCGGCGCGCGAACAACTCCTCACCGCACTCGACGAACTGCGCGAACAGTACCCGAGCCTCGCCAGCATCCTCGTCACCCACCACCTCGAGGAAATCCCCACCACCACGACCCACGCCATTCTCATCCGCGACGGACGGGTGATCGCGCAGGGCGCCGTCGCGGACGTTCTCACCACCGCCACCATCAGCGAATGCTTCGACCACCCCATCGAGATCCACCGGCAACGCGGACGGTGGATCGCGCAGACGCGGGTGCCCGAGCCGGTCGGTTAGCCGCCGGCGCGGTGCACACTGGGGGTATGGCCCGAGGCGACCACCCTCAGCGCACCCCGTTCTACGGTGTCGTGCTCATCGTCGTCGCACTGGCGGCGGCGATGATCGTGAACCGCACCGCCCCCACCTGGGTGCAGATACCGGTCTACGTCCTGGCCGTACTCGCCGCGATGGCCGGCTTCGTCATGACGTTCCGGGACCTGTCGTGAGCGGACGCGCATCCCGCCCTCCCACAGCCGCGCAGGTTTTGGTCAGATTCCCGCGCAATTGCGTGTGATTCCAGCAAATCGGTCCGCAAACAGCGCACGGGGACCCGGCTACTCGCACGAGCCGACGGGGTGCGCGGCCAGCAGTTCCTTCGCGCGACTGCGGGCCGCGTTGTACTCGTACCACGCCGATTCGCCGCTCACCTGCCGGTCGAGTCGGTACAGGGCGCAGGACCGTTCCGGTTCGGGCAGCCGATCGAGGGCGGGGACGGCGTCGACGGACAGCGAACCGAGGTAGCTCACGTCGATTCGCCCGGTGTCGCCGAACCGCTCCACGTTCTTCCTGGCCACGTACGCGTCCGGGTCGATCGCGGCGACCAGCAGCACCCCGCCCACCGCGGAGGCCAGGACGGCGCGCGGCAGCCACCGCCCCGACAACCGCACACCCGCCGCGATCAGCAGCACGAACACCAAGCCCAGCCACAGTTCCGTCACCAGCACCGTCACCCGCAGTCGCGTGTACCCGTACTGGCTCTCGTACAACGACATCCGGTGGATCGCCGACGCGACGACAACGAGCGACAAACCGCAGAGCAGTCCGAGCAGCACCCGCACGAGCACCCGGTCCGCGACCTCCACCCGCGACGCCTTCCGCACCGCGACGGCGATCACCAGCAGTGTCAGCGCGGTCACCGCCAGCAATTGCCAGAAACCCTGTCGCGCGTATTCGGCGTATGTCAGGTCCGCGGTGGTCAGCACGTGCGTGTTCCCGCCGAACAGCACCGTCAGCTGCACTGCGACGAATCCGAGGAACAGCAGATCCAGCAGGGCCAGCGGAATCGCCCACTCCCACCGGGCAACCGGGCGCCCCGGCCGCGGGGCGAGCGCGTCGACGCGGGGTGTTCTCCGCAGCAGGTACGCGGCCCCCAGGGTCCCGCCGCACACCAGAACACCGAGCACGAACCGCCCGAACGGATTCGACACATGGACGGTCGGTGCGGCCCGGCCGAGCAGTGCGGCGAAACCCGCGTCCGCGCCGGCGAACAGCGAACCGAACACCAGCAGCAGTATGGCGGTCACGGCGGCGACCCCGAACACCCGGCCCACCGGCACCGTCCCGGTCGCGTGCCACCGTCGTGCGCCCCGGCGCGTCCACCGCACCACCCGCAGCGGGGTGAACCACAACGCGAACGACCCTGCGGCCAGGCCCGTCCACGTGCGCCCGCCGACGAGGGCGAACGATCCGACCACCCAACTCAGCGCCACACAGACCGCGGCGAGCCAGCCGGCACCGCGCACACCGAGCGCCGCCAGCAGGGCGAGGGCGCCGAGGATCGCGGCGGCCTGCGCGGGTGTCGGCAGCGTTCTGCGTGTCGCGAACACGGCGGCCGCGACCGCGGCACCGGTCAGGACGTACCCCAGACCGACCACCGTGACCTGCAGGGTCAGGGCTGCGACGACACCCGCGGCCACAGCCGCGAGTACGATCGGGCGCGGCGCCATCGACGTCCGATCGCGGCGCCAGGCTTGTCTCGGCCAGAAGTCGCGCCGGGTGGGCGCTGCGGGTTGCGGGGGTGCGATGGTCATGGATCCCTCCCTGGTTGTCGCTGCCGGATGACGGCAGGGGTCATCGCGGGACGTCGTCGTCCCGGTTGTGAAGCTGTGGTCAGGCGGCGGGCAGACGCACCCGGATGCAGCAGCCCTCGGCCGTGTCGAGAACCTCGATGTGGCCGTCGTGGAGATCCACCGCCCACCGGGCGATGGCGAGGCCGAGGCCCGTCCCGCCGTCGGTCGAGCCGCCGCGGGTGAACCGCTCGAACACCCGGGACCGCTCGCCGGGTGCGATACCGGGGCCGTCGTCCTCCACCTCGAGCACCACGCCGCCGGCGTCCGGCCGGGCACGGACCACCACCTCGGTACGGGCGGGGCCGTGCCGGAACGCGTTGTCCACCAAGTTCGCCACCACCTGGTGCAGTCGCGCGGTGTCTGCGTCGGCGCGCAGGTGCGGCGGCTGAACGTCGACGGTCACCCGCCGGGGATCCTCCGACTGCCGCACCACGTCGTCGAGGAATTCGCGGACCGGGAAGATCTCCCGCTCGAGTTGCACCGCACCGCCTTCCACCCTCGACAGGTCCAGCAACTCGGCGACGAGGCGGCCGAGCCGCTCTGTCTGATCGAGCGCCACCCGCATCCGGGCGGGGTCGGGCTCCTCCACCCCGTCGACGACGTTCTCGAGCAGTGCCTGCAGCGCGGAGATCGGGGTGCGCAATTCGTGCGAGACGTTGCCGATGAGTTCGCGGCGATACCGGTCGGCGGCCTCGAGATCCTCGGCCATCTGGTTGAAGGCGCGGGCCAGTTCCCCGATCTCGTCCCGCGACGTCGACCGCACCCGGCGCGAATAGTCGCCGGTCGCCATCGCCCGGGCGGCGGCCGTCATCGACCGCAGCGGAGACGTCATGCCGTGCGCGAGGATCTGCGTCACGGCCAGCGATACCAGGAGCGCAAGGACCAGCGCGTACCGGAACGGCCAGCGAGCGGTCACCCAGAACATCAGCGACGCGAAGAACAGCGCGGCCACCACGAGAAGACCGGTCTTCACCTTGAACGACCGCAGCGGGTCGAGAGGTCGGGGCATCCTGTCCAGGATCCGGCCCGCGGTCACCGCTGCACGTCCAATGCGTAGCCGACGCCGTGCACGGTACGGATCAGATCGCCGCCGAGTTTGCGGCGCAGCGCCTTCACGTGACTGTCGACGGTCCGGCTACCGGCCCCGTCGCCCCACCCCCACACCTCCGCGAGAAGCGATTCCCGGGCAATCGCCGCCCGCGGCCGGGAAGCGAAATACGCGAGCAGGTCGAATTCGGTTCGTGTCAGATGAATTTCGTCGGCTCCGCGCCGGACGCGACGCTCGACGAGGTCCACCTCGAGGTCGCCGACCGCCAGTCCGGCCGGTTCGGCGGGCACGGACTCGTGGGCGCGATCAGCCCGTCGCAGCAGTGCGTGCACCCGCGCCACCAGCACCCGCATGCTGAACGGTTTGCTCAGGTAGTCGTCGGCACCCACGCCGAGACCGATCAGCATGTCCGTTTCGTCGGCGCGCGCGGTGAGCATCAGCACCGGCACCGGCCGCGACGCCTGGACGCGCCGGCAGACCTCGAGACCGTCGAAACCGGGCAGCATCACGTCCAGCACCAGTACGTCGGGCGACGACGCCGCGCACACCGCGACCGCGGCAGGACCGTCCGACGCCGTCACGACGTCGAAGCCTTCCGCACGCAACCGCGCCGCGACCGCCTCGCGGATCGTCGCCTCGTCGTCGACGACGAGCACTCTTCGCTGGCTCATTCCCCGACTGTATTGCGCGCACGTGCGGATCCCGGGCAGAGCCTGTGAAGATTCTGTGCAGGTTTGCCCCCGACAACACCGCGGGGTGGTGGATCCGCACCCTGGGGTGCCTGTCGAACGCCCCGGCCGCGGCGCAAGGTTGGTCTATCAGCCCAGCTGGGAACCGCAAACACACCGGAGGCACCCCATCGTCCACACCGCAACCCGCATCGCGATCGGCGCAACCGCCGCCCTCACGTTCTCCCTCGCCGGAGCCGCAACGATCGTTCTTGCCGGTGGACACACCGAGGGAGCTCCGACCCCGAACTCGGAGGGCGCCGTCTCGCAGCAGCAGCCGGCTCCGGCGAGCGCACCGGCCCCCAGCCGGATCGTCGTCGCAGACCCCGGCTACTCCGTAGAACCAGTGGACCCCCGGTACTCGGTGGTCCCCGGGTACTCGGCGGAGCCCGGCGCTTCGGCCGACACCGAAACGCTCGCACCGGGACCGGGTGTCGTGCCGCCCGTCGCGGCGGCACCGCCCGTCGTCCGAGCACCGGTCGCCCAGCCGCCGGTTGCCCAGCCGCCCATCGCCCAGCCGCCCGTCGTCGCAGACCCGCCCGTCGTCGCGGACCCGCCCGTGGTCATCGATCCGCCCGTCGTGGTCGACCCCGTTCGCCCGCCGAAGGGTCCGTTCGACGGACCGGGCCAGGTCGAGCCGGGCGTGCTCGAACCCGAAACCGATCCGTTCCCCGTCGGCGGCGGCCCGAAGCCTGCCCCACCCGCTGCCCCGCAGTCGCCCGGCGGAGTCGGCCCCGTCGACGGCGGAACCGTCGTCGGCCCCTAGATCACCGGAGGAATTTCACACCATGTCCCACACCCAGACCCGCATCGCGATCGGCGCAGGCGCGGCGTTCGTCCTCTCCGTCGTCGGCGCGGCCGGGATCGCCGCGGCCGGCGGGACCGCGCCTCCGGTCGCCGACGTGAGTGTCACCGAACAGCAGCGTGACGTGGACACGGAGTCCACACCCCTCCCGGTCTTCACTCCCCCGGCGCTGAACACCCCCACGCAGGAATCGCCCGGATCATTCGACACCGCGGCGGTGGACCCCTTCGACCCGGCGCCCTGGCGGTACTAGGACTCCACCTCGACGTCTTCGGGTGACTTGTCGTCCCGGAGCCCACGCCAGCTGGGGTGCCGCAGTCTTCGCGAGCCGGTCCAATCCATGAACCGCACCTCCGCGACGAGGGTGGGGGTCACCCACACGGCACCCTTGCGGTCGGCGGTGGGCAGGTCTTCGACGAACGGGCTGGTGTCCGTTTCGAGCGGGCCCAGGGTGGAAGCGAGGTCCTGCAGATCCCGTTCGGTGAACCCGGTTCCGACGCGCCCGATGTAGCGCAGGCCGTCGCCGTCGGGGACGCCGAGCAGCACGGAACCGATTCCGCTGGACCGCCCGCCCTGGCCGCGGCGCCACCCGCCGATCACGGCTTCCTGCGTGCGCCAGTTCTTCACCTTGATCCAGCTCGACCCCCGCTTGCCCGGCAGGTACACGGATTCGCGGCGTTTGGCCACCACACCTTCCCACCCCTTGCCGCGGCTCTCGTCCAGTGCCTCCTGCGCGGACCCGTGCAGTTGCGGGGGCACGTCCAGATCGTCGACCTTGGCCGCCAGCGCCTCGAGGACGCGGCGCCGATCGGTGTACTTCTTGCGCAGCAACGACACTCCGTCGAGGTACAGCACGTCGAACGCGAGGAAGTGCGGCTCGTTGCCCTGCTGCAGCAGGCCGAAATTCGCGACACCCCGCTCGTCGAACGCGACCACTTCGCCGTCGAGGACCACCTCGTGGTCTTCGAGAGAATCTGCCAGCCAACCCAATTGTGCGTAGTCACCGGTCTTGTCGTTGCCCGCGCGGCTCGTCAACTTCAGCTCGCCGCCACTGATCTCGGCGATGACCCTGATGCCGTCCCACTTCCCTTCGAACGCCCACTCGTCGGCGTCGAGGCCGTCGAGGGTGCCGGGGGTCGCGAGCATCGGCGACAACCCGCGCGGCAGCTCCGACGACCGCGACCCGCCCGGGGTCTGATCCTTCATTAGATGCATCAGCCACTGGTCGCCCTTCGTGCGGATCAACGCGAACCGGCCGTCCACCTGCTCACCGTGCAACTGGACGATCACCTCGTCGTCCCGCCACTTCTCGGTGTCGTACGTTCCCGTGTCCCAGATGGTCATCCGGCCGCCCCCGTACTCGCCCTTCGGAATGCTCCCGGAGAACGTGAGGTACTCGAGCGGGTGATCCTCCGTGTGCACGGCCAGGCGGTTCTCCCCCGTCGTCGTCGGCACGTTCTTCGGCACCGCCCACGACACGAGAACCCCGTCCCGTTCGAGCCGCAGGTCGTAGTGGAGACGCCGGGCGTGATGTTCCTGGATGACGAAGCTGTTGCCCTCCCCCGGCTGCACCGTGTGCGGCATCGGCTCGGGTGTCCGCCCGGGATCACGCTTGCGGCGGTACTCGGCGAGGGCGGCGGCGTCCTCGAGCGGCGGATCGAGTCCGGCGAGCAGGTCGCCGTCCGACTCCCACCGTTCGAGCACCTCCTCGAACCTCAGCTGTCGTAGGTCGGGGTCGTCGAGTTCGTCCCAGCTGCGTGGCGCGGCGACGTACGGCTGGGAGCGCCCGCGCAGCGAGTAGGGGGCGATGGTGGTCTTGGACGGATTGTTCTGGCTCCAGTCGACGAAGACCTTGCCCGCGCGCACCGCCTTCGCCATGGTGGCGGTGACGAGTTCGGGGCGCAGCTTCTCCAGCCCCGTCGCCACCTGCTTCGCGACGGTCGACGCGCCCGAACCCTCCAGCTTCCGGTCGAGCGGCACGTACAGGTGAATGCCCTTGCTGCCGCTGGTGACCGGGTACGCCGTCCAGCCGAGGTTCGCGACCAGGTCGCGCACGGCCCGTGCCACCTCCGCACATTCGGCGAGTCCCACCCCGGGACCGGGGTCGAGATCGAAGACGATGCGGGTCGCCGGACCCCGGCGTGAGCCGTCGAACCGCCACTGCGGCACGTGCAGTTCGAGTGCGGCCTGCTGTCCCGCCCACACGAGGGCGGCGACCGAGTTCAGCAGCGGGTAATGGACGGAACGGTCCGAGTGCGCGAGTGCACGGCGCTCCAGCCACCCCGGTGCGGAGGCCGCGAGATTTTTCTCGAAGAACGGCTCGCTGTCCACCCCGTTGGGCCAGCGTTTGCGGGTGGCGGGACGGTCCACGACGTGCGGGAGCATGGCCGGCGCGATCCGCGAGTAGTAGTCGATCACCTCGCCCTTCGCGGTGCCCGACTCCGGGTAGAGGACCTTGCCGAGGTTGGTCAGAGACAGGCGATGCCCGTCGATGGTCAGTTGCCGAGTTCCCGCCGTGGCCACGCGCACCTCCCTCCGCCAATACATACATATTGTGCGCCGCGCGGCCGCTTCGCTGGCCGGATCGCCACCCGCCAGGCAAGATGACGGGGTGCACCGAGGTCCCAAGACAGCCGTCGCCGCCATGTCCGCTGCACTGGCACTGCTCGCCGGATCCTGCTCCACCGACACCCCGTCGCAGGTCGACACACGGGCCGAGGCGTCGACGATTCCCGAAGCGTTCACCAAACTTCCGTCCACCCGGGCGGTCGGCGACTGCGCCCCGGGCAGCGGGGCCACCACGCACGACGGCGTCGTCACCATCGCCACCGACAGCCCCTCGTACCGGCCGTGGTTCGTCGACGGCGACCCGTCCAACGGCAAGGGCTACGAGGGCGCCGTGGCGCGGGAAGTCGTCGAAAAGCTCGGATACGGTCCGGACCAGGTGCAATTCGAGACCGTCGACTTCAACGATGCACTGGCGGCCGGCGAGAAGAACTTCGACTTCGCCATCGACCAGTTCACGATCGTCGACACCCGGCGCGAGACGGTCGATTTCAGTTCGCCCTACTACGCCGTCACGCAGTCGGTGCTGGCGCTGAAGAACTCTCCCGCGGCGCGAGCCAAGTCGCTGGCCGACCTCGCGCCGTTCCGCCTCGGGGCGCAGGTGGGGTCCACGAGTTTCGACGCCATCGCGCAGACGGTGCAACCCCGCCAGGCACCGGTCAGTTTCGCCACCACCGACGACGCCAAGGCCGCCCTGGCCGCGGGCGACATCGACGCGCTGGTGGTGGACATCCCGACCGGGTTTCAGATCACCGCCAACGAGGTGAAGGACAGCGTCCTCGTCGGCCAGTTCCCGCGCCCGAACGCCGTCACCGAATTCTTCGGCCTCGTGCTGGAGAAGAACAGCCCACTCACCGCGTGCGTTTCCGCGGCCGTCGACTCCCTCTACGCCGACGGGACGCTGGACGCCCTTGCCGCCGAGTGGATCACCGACACCGGCGGCGCGCACGTCCTCGATTGATCACGCGTAGAGGTCGACGAATGTCTGCAGGGACTTCTCGATGTCGCCCTTCAGCGCCTTCGCGACACCCGAGCCGATGGGTCCGAACAGCGGTGCGCCACCGAGTTCGATGGTGAACGCCACCTCGGAGGCGTCGCCCTTCGCCTGGACGTCGAGCACCAGTCCGAGCTTCACTCCACCCTTGCCGTCACCCTTCAGAACGATGCGGTTCGGGGCGTCGTACTCCTTGATCGTCCACTTCACGCGGTTGCGGAGTCCCTTGACCGTGACGACGGAACTGATCTCGGTTCCGGCCGTGAGGGTCTCGGGAAGTTCGCCGCGCCAGCCGTCGTGGACCACGAACCACTTGTCGAAATCCTGCAGATTCGAGGCCTTGTCCCAGGTGTCCTGGGGGCTGAGGGGAACATCGGTCTTGACCGTGAGTTTCGCCATTGGGGCAGCCTAACGGCCCTAGTGGGAGACGGCCTTCTCCACACCGACACCGGTGAGCGAACGGACCTCCATCTCGGCCTGCTTGACGGGATCCTCCGCCTTGCCGCGACCGAGGTAGGTGCCGACGACGCCGAGCACGAACGCCAGCGGGATCGACACGAGGCCCGGGTTGGCGAGCGGGAAGAAGTCGAAGTCGGCGTTCGGGAACATCGACGACGGCTTACCGGACACGGCCGGGGAGAACACGATCAGCAGGAGGCAGCTGATCAGGCCGCCGTAGATGCTGAACAGGGCGCCGGTGGTGTTGAACTTCTTCCAGAACAGCGAGTACAGCAGCGTCGGCAGGTTGGCCGACGCGGCCACCGCGAAGGCGAGCGCCACGAGGAACGCGATGTTCTGGCCCATGGCGAGGATGCCGAGGACGATCGACACGAGGCCGATCACGACGACCGTGATCCGGGAGACCCGCACCTGGGACTCCTCCGACGCATGTCCGCGCTTGATGACGCTGGCGTAGATGTCGTGGGCGAACGACGCGGACGCCGTGATCGCCAGCCCCGCCACCACCGCGAGGATGGTCGCGAACGCCACCGCGGAGATGATCGCGAGGAAGATGGTGCCGCCCAGTTCGAACGCGAGCAGCGGCGCCGCCGCGTTCTCCTTGCCGGGCGCGGCGAGGATGACGTCGGGGCCGACCATCTTGGCGGCACCGTAGCCGAGGACGAGCGTGAACAGGTAGAACGCGCCGATCAGTCCGATCGCCCAGGTGACCGAGCGGCGGGCCTCCTTCGCCGTGGGGACGGTGTAGAACCGCATCAACACGTGCGGCAGGCCTGCAGTGCCGAGGACGAGGGCGATGCCGAGCGAGATGAAGTCGAGCTTGCTCATCGCGCTGATGCCGTACTTGGCGCCGGGAGCGAGGATGTCGCGACCCGCGATCGCCTCGTTCGTGGAGCCGGCGACCGTCGCCTGGGCGTCGGCGAGCAGTTGGGAGAAGTTGCCGCGCACCGCGAACAGGACGAGGAAGAACATGACGCCTGCGCCGGCGACCAGCAGCACCGCCTTGACCATCTGCACGTACGTGGTGCCCTTCATGCCACCGACCAGCACGTAGACGATCATCAGCACACCGACGACCGCGACGACGATTGCCTGACCGACCTTGCCGTCGATGTTCAGCAGCAGAGCGACGAGCCCGCCCGCGCCCGCCATCTGCGCGAGCAGGTAGAACAGCGAGACCACCAGCGTGGACAGCGCCGCCGCCATCCGCACGGGACGCTGCTTGAGCCGGAAGCTCAGCACGTCGGCCATCGTGAACCGTCCGGTGTTGCGGAGGAGTTCCGCGACCAGCAGCAGGGCCACCAGCCAGGCGACGAGGAAGCCGACCGAGTACAGGAAGCCGTCGTAGCCGTACACCGCGATGGCGCCGGCGATGCCGAGGAACGACGCCGCCGACAGGTAGTCGCCTGCGATGGCGAAACCGTTCTGCGGGCCGGAGAACTGGCCGCCGCCGGTGTAGAAGTCCGAGGCCTTCTTGGTGGTGCGGCTCGCGCGGATCACGATGGTCATCGTGATCACGACGAACGCCACGAAGATGGCGATGTTGAGGAGCGGGTTGCCGACGTCGGTGGCTGCGGCGAGTGTGGTGGTCACTGGAGGGGTCCTTCCAGCTCTTCGCGGATCGCGGCGGAGCGGGGATCGAGTTCCCGGTTGGCGAACTTGACGTACAGCGCGGTGATCACGAACGTGGTCACGAACTGGCCGAGACCGAGGACGATGCCCAGGTTGACGTTGCCGATCACCTTGGTGGCCATGAACTCGGGGGCGTACGTGGCCAGCAGGACGTACGCCGCGTACCAGGCGAGGAAGAACGCCGTCATCGGGAAGACGAAACTGCGCAGGCGGTGTCGCAGCTCCTGGAACTCCGGGCTCGCCTGCATGTCTACGAAGGCTTGCGCATCAGGGGTGCGCCGTTGCGGTGCGCCCTCACTGAGGTCGGCTGTGGTCACTGCAGACTCCTTGGTCGTGTGAAGTGAACTGAGTGCCGACGTTAGTGAGAGGTGAGTCACAGAAACAGGCTGTGGCGGCTGTCACACGGCGAGCTGCCGGACTGTGCGGCGAACGGTCACCCGACCGCGACAAGCGGCTCCGCCACCCGTGCGTGCTCGAGGAGTGCAGGGACTCGTCAAGCACTCACGGGGAGCGGAGCTCCCTCTCGCGGTCGGAGCCCACATCGAGCCGCTCGGGGGCGTGCATGCGGGTGAAGATCCGGCTGAGGTCGGCGGGGATCTGACGCTTCGTCGCCTTGCTGACCAGCACCATCGTGACGAAGGCCAGCGGGACGCTGACCGCCGCCGGATAGGCGACCATCGCGGCGGGCCAGCCGTTCCAGACGTCGACGGTGAGGCCGCCGAACACGGACACCCCGGCCGCGCATCCGGCGACGAGCCCGCCGGTCACCATCCCGGCCCCGGCCCCGGCTGCGGTGAGGCCACGCCACCAGATGCCGAGGACGAGCAGCGGGCACAGGGTCGACGCCGCGACCGCGAACACCAGCCCCACCGTGCGCGACAGGTCCAGCGACGTCACCGCCAGCGACAGCGCCAGCGGCACCGCCCCGGCGAGGACGGCGGCGATCCGGAAGTCGCGGATCCGGCCGCGCAGGACGTCGGTGCTGAGCACCCCGGCGATGCTGACGAGCAGGCCGGACGACGTGGACAGGAACGCGGCGATCGCCCCGGACGCGACCAGCGCGGCGAGGAGTTGCCCGGCCCAGCCGGAGAAGACGGAGCCGGGCAGCAGCAGGACCGCGGCGTCGGACGTGCCGGTGATGAGCAGTTGCGGCACGTACAGCCGCGCGAACACCCCGAGCAGGGTCGGGAACAGGTAGAACACCCCCAACAACCCGACCACGGCCAGCGACGTCAGCCGGGCGGCCCGGCCGTCGGGGTTGGTGTAGAACCGGACCAGCACGTGCGGCAGCCCGAGGGTGCCGAGGAAGGTGGCGAGGATCAGCGAGTACACCTGGTACATGGGGTGGTCGCCGCCGAATCCCCAGCCGGGGGCGATCCAGTCGGAGTTGTCGGCGGGTGCGCCCGCGACCACGGGAACGGGTGCCCCGGCTTCGAGGGTCATCGTGGTGCCCTCACCGAGGTGGTGTTCGCCCGGTTCGAGCCGGATGTCGCCGGTCGCCGCGACGCCGTCGATCGTCCCCGACCCGCCGACGGTCACCGGTTCCGACACCTGCACGACGACGTCGGTGGTGATGTCGACGGTGGTCTGTTCGCTGACGGTGGGCGGTGCGGCGGCGCCCAGTTCGTGGTGGTCGGCGAAGAAGTACACCGACAGCGTCAGCGCCGGGATCGCGACCGCGGTGAGTTTCAGCCAGTACTGGAACGCCTGGACGAACGTGATGGACCGCATGCCGCCGCCGACGACGTTGGCGATGACGATGAGCCCGACGACGACGGCGCCGACCCAGCTGGGCACGCCGAGCAGGATGTTCAGCGTCAGTCCGGCACCCTGGAGTTGCGGGACGAGGTACAGGGCGCAGACGGCGGCGACGACGAGCATCGAGAGGGTGCGGAGCCGGCGGGACCCGAGCCGGAATTCGGCGAAGTCGGGCACCGTGTAGGCGCCGGACCGTCGCAGCGGTGCGGCGACGAACAGCAGCAGCCCGAGGTAGCCGGCGGTGAACCCGATCGGATACCAGAGGGCGTCGGCGCCGTATTTCGCGATCAGGCCCGCGACGCCGAGAAAGGATGCGGCGGAGAGGTACTCGCCGGAGATGGCGGCGGCGTTCCACCGCGGTCCGACGCTGCGGGACGCGACGAGGAAGTCGGAGGTGGTGCGCGCCAACCGCACTCCGTAGATGCCGATGGCCACCGTCGCGACCGCGGCGGCCGCGAGACCTGCCAGGGTCAGCCAGGGAATGGGTTGGTCGGTGGGCACGGGACGCTCAGTCGTCGACCAGGTCGGTGAATTCCTGCTCGTTGCGCTCGGCCTGGCGCACGTAGATCCAGCCGGTGGTGAGCAGCACCGGGTACACCAGCGCGCCGAGCACCACCCACGGCAGCCGGATTCCGAGCACCGCCACGTTCGACAGCGCCGGGAACAGGAACATCACGAGCGGCACGGCGCACAGCAGGCACGCCGCGAGCAGCGCCAGCCGGATCGCGAGCACGAGCTGGGTGCGGACGAGCCCGCGGATCATCGCGTCCCCGACCGCGGTCTGTTCCTGCACTTCGACGCGGGTGCGGACGATGCGCGCGCCGCGGCGCTGGGCGAGGACGACGCGGACCCGTTCGGGTGAACTCATCGCGCCGTCCACGTCTGTTTCGGCGCCCGGACCAGCCGGTCCTTGAGCATCCGGGTGTGTCTGCGGCTGACCGGCAGTTCGACCGGCGGGTGGTCGCCGTGCGCACGGAGGCACACGACCAGTCCGGTCCCGACGGTCCGGATCCCGGTGACCCGCGGCAGCGCGACGAGGTACGAGCGGTGCACCCGCAGGAACCCGGCGTCCGCCCACCGCGTCTCGAGCGCCGAGATGGGGATGCGGACGAGGTGGGAGCCGTCCGCGGTATGCAGGCGCGCGTAGTCGCCGTCCGCTTCGACCCACTCGACGGAGGACCGGTGCACGAGGGTGGTGATGCCGCCGAGTTCGACCGGGATCACCTCGTCGGTGGAGGAGGCGGGCCCGGCGTCGACGCGCCGGCGACGCCCCTCGACGATGCGGCGCACGGACTCCGCCAGCCGCTCCTCGCGCAGCGGTTTGAGGAGGTAGTCCACGGCGCCGAGGTCGAACGCGGCGACGGCGCGGTCGTCGTGCGCGGTCACGAACACCACCTGCGGCGGGGACGCGAAGTTCGCGAGGATCCCGGCCAGCTCGAGACCGTCGAGTCCGGGCATGTTGATGTCGAGGAAGACGGCGTCGATGTCGCCGTCCCGGAGGATGCGCAGCGCCGTGGTGGCGTCGCCGGCGGTCCGGATGTCGCCGACGGCGTCCTGGGCGCGCAGCAGGAACGCCAGCTCGTCGAGGGCGGGTTTCTCGTCGTCGACGGCCAGCACGGTGAGGGGTGCGTCCGGAGACCTGTCGTCAGTGTGGTTCACAACGACAGCAATCGTCGCACGGACGGTTCCCGTTCACGTCGAGATCCCCCGCCGGAACTTCGGGACGCGCATGCTCACCTTCGTCCCCGCGCCGGGCGCGGTCTCCACCACCAGTCCGTAGTCGTTGCCGAACGCGGCGCGCAGGCGGTCGTCGACGTTGGCGAGCCCGACGTGCGCCGCCTCCTTGACCCCGGACGACTCGGCCACCGCGTCCAGCGACCCCGACCGCAGCAGTTCCGGGTCCATGCCGACGCCGTCGTCCTCGACGCTGATCACGCAGTCGGTGCCCTCGTCGGCGGCGACGATGCTGACGGTGCCGCCGTCCGGTTTGGCGGCGATGCCGTGCCGCACCGCGTTCTCGACCAGCGGCTGCAGGGCGAGGAACGGCAGCACCACGTGCAGCACCTCGGGCGCCACCTGCAGTTTCACGGCGAGGGCGTCACCGAACCGGGCGCGCTCGAGCGTGAGGTACCGGTCGATGTTGCGCAGTTCGTCGGCCAGCAGCGTGTACTCCCCCGCCGACCGGAACGAGTACCGGGTGAAGTCGGCGAATTCGAGGATCAGTTCCCGGGCGCGGTCGGGGTCGGTGCGGACGAACGACGCCACCGTGTTCAGCGCGTTGTAGATGAAATGGGGGCTGATCTGCGCGCGCAGCGCCCGCACCTCGGCGCGGTCGAGGCGGGCGCGGGACGCGTCGAGGTCGGCGAGTTCGATCTGGCTGCACGCGTACCGTGCGACCTCGGTGACGGCGCCGAGCATGCCCGGTCCGGGGTCTTCGGTGGTGACGATGCCGAGCACGCCGACCACCCCGGTGGCCTCGATGAGCAGCGGCTGGGCGATCAGCGCCCGGACCGCGCCGTCGCCGGTGCCCCGGACGAGGCCGCCGTAGGCGACGAGCACCCGGCGTTCCCCGTCGACCGCGCGGGCCGCCGCGTCGCGTAGTTGTTCGGTCATCGCCTCGTGCGGTCCGCTCCACGCGAGCAGGTCGCCGGCGGCGTCGAAGACGCCCAGGGCCTGCGCCCCGGTCAGCTGACGCAGATGCGGCGCGGCTTCGTCCGCCGACGTCCCGTCGAGCCCCCGCCGCAGTGGCCGCGCCGCCAGCGACGCGGTGTGGAGGGTCGTGTGGACGGCCCGCTCGGTGGGGGTCGTCAACTCGCGCCGGGCGCGCAGCCACACGGCGGTGAACGTGACGAGAGGAACGAGGACGAGCAACGCCACCACGGCGACGACGGATCCCGTCATTCGCCGGTGTCCAGTCGGGCGATCAGGGTTTTCGGGGCGACGGCGCGGTACGCGTCCTCCACGATGTCGGCGACGTCGTCCCAGTCCTGCGGCACGTCGAGGTACACCCCGATCCACCCGCGGCCCCCGACGTACGGCGGGACGAAGAACCGGCCGGGGTCGCGGTGCACCCAATCCTGTTGCGCGCCCGGCGGGGCCGCGGCCCAGAACGACACCCGGTCGTCGTGGTGCCGGTCGGCGAGGGTCGCGAACTGCGGCGCCTTGCGGACGAACCACGCCGGTTCGCCGTGGCTGACCCGCTCCGTCGCGTCGGGCAGTGCGAGGCACAGCGCCCGTAGCCGTTCGAGGTCCGCGTTCTTCACGGCGTTCCTCCCTCGGCGCACGTGTCCGGCGCGGGCACGCCGGCGAAGCGGTCGGCGATCCATTGCACCGCCCCGGGGACGGACCGCCCGTCCGCGTGGCCCTCCCCGGGCCGGGTGTCGAACTCGACGACGTCGCCGAGCGCGCACGCGTTGTCGACGGCCCGCGAAGTCCATTGCGGCAGAATGAGGTTGTCCCGATCCCCCACCACGACGAGCATCGGTCCGCCCGCACCGGTCTTCGGCAGCGCGATGTCCTGCAGCCACCCGCGCATGCGCTCGGCGTCGGCCGCCGTCCGCGGTCCCGTGTCGGCCGGGGTGAGCTGGGTTGCCACCGTCCACTTCTCCTGGAGTTTCGCGGTGACGCACGACAGCGTGACGTCGGGGGCGGCGGCGAGGGCGCCGCGCATATAGTCGTCCGGGTTCAGCTCGGGGTGGATCACCTTCAGTCCCTCGAGGAGGTACGGCAGGAACATCTTCTGCGGCAACGACAGTGGTTCGACGGTCCCGTCGGCGACGATCCCCGACAGGTCGGCCGCGGGTGACAGGTTCGCCGCGCCGACGAACTCGAGGCCGTCGCCGTAGGCGCCGGCGTGCTCGGCCGCGGACCACGACGCCTGCCCGCCCTGCGACACTCCGATCGCCGCCCAGCGCGTCGACGCGTCCGGCACCACGGTGCGCGCCGCCCGGACCGCGTCGATCAGGTCGTAGGCCGCGGTGTCCGGTTCGAGGTAGGGATGCGGACCGTCGGTGCCGAGCCCCTGGTAGTCGGTGACGGTCACGACGTAGCCGCGTTGCAGCAGCGGGCGGACGAGGTTCGTCGTGCCCAGCAGGGTCGGCGACGACGAGGGGGCGCACTCGTCGTTGACGCCCGTGGTGCCGTGCCCGACCGTCACGACGGGCCTGCCGCCGTCCGGTGCGGGACCGCCGGGAGTGAAGACCGTGCCCACCACTTCCGAGCCACCTCCGTCGACGCCGGACGTCGACCGGTAGACGACCCGGGTGGCCGTGGCACCGAGGGCGGTGATCGCCGCATCGATGTCGGGCACCGGCTCCCGGCTGATCAGCGCGCCCCGCTGATCGCCCGCCGGCGCCGGGGACCCGGACGGAGAAGCAGGTGCGGCCACCGACGTCGTGGGAGGCGGGGCCGGGGAGGCCGCGTCCGTGGTGCAGGCGGTCAGCGCCAGGGGAACGGTCAGTGCCAGGGCACCGGCCAGCGCGACCACGGCGGTTCGCACCGGACGCACACCCACCTCGCACCTCATTCGCGACGTCTCCGCACCCGCTCCTCGGCTGCGGCCTCCTCCACATCCAGACCTTCCAACACGCTACGCATCACTTCGTCGTCGAGCGTGCCCGCATCGCGCGCGGCGATGAGCGCCTCCCGCTGCGCGCGCAGGGCGGCGCGGCGGTAGTGGTCGAACAGTGCGCCTGCCCGTTGCTTCTCGGCGGCGTCCTCCGCCTCCTCTGCCTGCAGGCGGGCCCGCATCGACCGCCGCACCCGGTCGAGGATGTCGGTGACCGCCCCGCGGTCGACTCCCGCGGGCGGGTTCGCCGCGAATTCGACGAGCGCCCGTTCACCCGCGTCACGTGAGATCGCGCGGGCCAGCGTCACCTGTTCCTCCTCGCGCCTGCGTTCGTCGGGATCCGCCAGGTCGAGGGCCCGGATCAGCAGCGGCATGGTGGCGCCCTGGATCAGCAGCGTGCCGACGGCCACGACGAACGCGATCGCCTGGATCACCTCGCGCCCCGGGAACGGCTGCCCGCTCGCGATCACCACGGGCACACCGGACGCGGCGGCGAGCGTGACGACCCCGCGCATTCCCGCCCAGGACACGACGACGCTCTCCCGCCACCCCAGTTCCACCGATCCGCCGGGCGCCCTGATCGCCAGCCCGAGACGGCGGCGGAGCCAGTGCAGCAGGATCCACGCCGGGCGGATCGCCATGACCACGGCGAGGACCGCGAAACCGTAGAAGAAGATGTGGTGCACCGGCAGGCCCTGGTCGCGGACGTCGTCGATGACGAACCTCAGTTGCAGCCCCATGTAGGCGAACACGAACATCTCGAGCAGGAGGTCGAGGCTCTCCCACAGCGACCGCTCCTGGATTCGGGTGGCCACGGAGGCGTCGGTGGCCTTGTGCCCCATCAGGAACCCCGCGGCGACGACGGACAGCACACCGGACGCGTGGATCTCCTCGGCCGCGAGGTACGCGGCGAACGGGAGCATCAGCCCCAGCACCGTTTCCAGCGGCGAGTCGTACATGCGGTGCCGCACCCACTCGACGATCTTCGCGAGCACCAGGCCGACCAGCACCCCGGCGACCACCTCGTAGGCGAAGAACACCACGGGCGGGACGGGAATCTCCGCCCCGACGACGGCGGACACGGCGACGGCGAACAGGGTCAGCGCGGTCGCGTCGTTGACGAGTCCCTCACCGGTGAGGATCGCGATCACCCGGTTCGGCAAACCCAGCCTGCGGCCGACGGCGACGGCGCTGACCGCGTCCGTCGGCGCGACCACGGCGCCGAGGACGAGGGCCGCGCCGAGCGTGAATTCGGGAACCAGCCAGTTGGCGAAGAACGCCACCCCCACCGCGGTGGCCAGGACGGTGAAGATCCCCAACCGCAGTATCGGTGCGAGGTGGCGCCGGAACGTGGCCACCGAGAACTTGAGGGCCGCGGAGTACAGCAGCGGCGGCAGCACCACCCCGAGGATGGCATCGGGGTCCAGTTCGAGGCGCGGCATCCCGGGGATGAACGACGCCACCGACCCGATCGTGACGAGGACGAGCGGCGCCTGCAGATCGCGGCGCTTCGCGAAACTCGTCACGGCGATGGCCGCGATGATGACGAGGAGCACGAGGACGCCGTTCACGACACCGATTCTGCCGCGCGCGCCCGC
>NZ_JBHUSF010000069.1:0-33881 GCF_042673295.1 Rhodococcus sp. NPDC057014 | reverse complement strand
GTCTCCGGGGCACCGCTTCGTCGGGACGCTGAGAGATTCAGGATGTTCAGTAACTCGGCACCGACGCACCGATGGCTTCGGCCGCCGCGGACACGGTGTCGCGCTGTGAACCCGCGACCATGAGCGACACGAGGTCGAATACCACGGTAGCGGCTGCGACACAGGTGATTTCGGCGTGATCATAGGCCGGGGCCACCTCGACGACGTCGGCGCCGACGACGTTGAGCCCGGTCAGCTGGCGCAGCATCCGGAGCAGTTCGCGGGATGTCAGGCCACCTGCTTCCGGCGTGCCGGTTCCGGGGGCGAATGCGGGGTCGAGGACGTCGATGTCGATCGACACGTACACCGGCACGTCACCGACACGCCGGCGGACGACGTCGACGGCCGCCTCGATGCCCATCACGTCCAGATCGCCCGCGCGGATGATCCGGAATCCCATCCGCGCGTCGTCGTTCAGGTCGGCCTGGTCGTAGATCGGACCGCGGATTCCGACGTGAATGGAGTGGTCCTCGACGAGAAGACCCTCTTCGAATGCGCGCCGGAAGATCGTCCCGTGCGTCACCGGCTGACTGAAGTAGGTGTCCCAGGTGTCGAGGTGAGCGTCGAAGTGCACCAGGGCGATCGGTCCGTGCTGGGCGTGCAGGGCCCGCAGATTCGGCAGGGCGATCGTGTGGTCGCCGCCGATCGAGACGATCTTCCGGTCGCCGCCGCCGAGAATCTCGGCGGCGTGTGCCTCGATCTGCCGGCAGGCCTCGCCGATGTCGTACGGCGTCACCGTCACGTCGCCGGCGTCGACGACCTGCACTTCTTCGAGCGGTGCGACGCCGAGTTCGACGTGATAGCCGGGGCGCAGTGCCCGCGCCGCCTGCCGGACGGCCATCGGGCCGAACCGGGCGCCGGGCCGGTACGACGTGCCGCCGTCGAAGGGGACACCGAGGATCGCGATGTCGTAGTCGTCGACCTCGTGGATGTCGGCGATGCGGGCGAACGTGCCCTTGCCGGCGTAACGGGGAACCTGGGTTGCGGGCAGTGCACCGACGAGGGTCTCTCTGGGCTGGGGCATGGCTGTCTCTCCTGTACTCGGGAAGGTTCTTGTCAGGTCAGGCGCGCGTCACGGGCGCCGGGTCGGGATCGACGGACTTCTCTACTTCTTCCGACTCGGTTTTCGACGCGGTGTCCGACAGCGACGCGCCGCGGGTCTCCGGTGCGAGGAAGAGGGACGCGACGAGGCCGACCAGGCTGACCACCGCGCCGATCATCAACGCCCCGCCGGCCCCGAACGTCACCAGCGCCATCGGCATCAGATAGGTGCCTGCGGCAGAGCCGATCCGGCTGATCGCCGTGCCCATGCCGACGGCGGTGGCCCGGACCTCGGTGGGGAACAACTCGTTCGGGTAGACCACCTCGAGGAAGCTCGAGGCACCGGAGCTGATGGCGAACACCGCAAGCGCGAGGAAGAAGATCTTCGCCGAGACGTCGGGAATCAGCGCGGGCACGGCGAGCGCGACGACGATGATCGCGAACGAACAGATCAGCAGCTTCCGGCGGCCGATCTTCTCCACCAGCCACAGTCCGGGTATGCCGCCGACCACGAACAGGATCGCGATGATCAGCGAACCGCCGTACAGGTTGGCGTCGCCGTACAGCCCGAAGGACTCGAGAAGGTCGGGGGCGAACGTGTACACCGCGAACAGCGGGATCACCTGGGCCGTCCAGAAGATCGCCACGAAGATGGTGCGGCGCAGGTAGGGCTTCTGGAACACCCGGAAGAAGGACGTGCTGACGACGGGTTCCTCGGGAAGGTCGGCGACGCCGTACTGCTCGCCGAAGACGCGCTTGATGGACGCGTCGGCCTCCGCCATCCGCCCCTTGCTCATCAGCCAGCGGGGCGACTCCGGGGTGCCCATCCGGGCGAGCAGCGTGATGATCGCGAAGATCGCCGGGCTCGCCAGCAGGAAGCGCCACGCGTCGGGTCCGAGTCCTCTCGCGGAGAAACCGACCACGTACGCGGCCGCGGCGCCGACGGCCCACACCACGAACATGGCGCCCAGCAGTCGGCCACGCTGCCGTTTCGGCAGGAACTCGGCGAGCAGCGACGTGGCGATCGGATAGTCGGCGCCGATGGCCACACCCAGCAGGAATCGCAGCAGGATGATCTGCCACGCCTCACCGCAGAACGCGGAGAGGACGGAGAACACGGCGAGCGCGACGAGGTCGGCGATGTACATGACGTGCCGGCCGATCTTGTCCGTCACGTACCCGAACACACCGCCGCCGACGAAGATGCCGACCAGGCTGGCCGCGCCGATGAGACCGATCTCGGTGGCGCTGAGATCCATGGCCGGTTCGAGGGTGATGAGCGCGACGCCGATGATCGACAACGCGAAGCCGTCGATGAACGGCCCGCCGGACGAGAACGCCGTCAGCTTCTTGTGGAAGGAAGTTAGCGGTGCATCGTCTATGAGATGACCGGTAGTTGTCATTGGGGCTCCTGGACTGGATCAAGTGCGGGTGCTGCCGGTTGTGACGTCCAACACAGACTGCCTGGCCATTCCGGCGCAGCACGAGTAGCCAATGCGCAAAACCGGTGGTTACGCTTTATTCGATCGCACAAACATGATTGGGCATTGACGCAGAGGAGGTTCCGTGGCCATCACCGTCGGTGAGCTGGTCGAGATCCCGCATCTGCGCCTGGACGTATATTCCGGGGCGTCCGGCCTCGGTCGCGAGGTCACCTGGACCCACACGTCCGACCTGCCCGAACCGTGGCGCTGGGTCACCGGCGGCGAGTTCCTGATGACCAACGGCATGTCTTTCCCGAAGTCGGCGAAAGACCAGGCGGATCTGGTCCGGCACCTCGCGGGCGCCGGGGTGGCCGGGCTGGGCATCGGCGAGAACATGTACTGCCCGCGGCTGACGGCGGCATTCACGCGCACCAGCGACGAACTGGGCTTCCCGGTCCTGTGGATCCGGTACCCACTCCCCTTCGTCGCCATCTCCCGGGCGGTGGCCGAGGCCACCCTTGTCGACCAGTCACAACGACTCGGTCGCACCGTCCGCATCTACGACCTGATTCGCCGGCACACCGCCCGCGGCGACGCGCCCGCCGACCTCCTGTCCGCACTCGCGCGCGAACTGGGTTGCGAGATTCAGGTATGCGACCGCGCCACCGGGGAGCCCTGGTTTCCCGGCACACAGCCGCTGGATCCGACGCTCAGCGACGCCGTGGTGGCGTTGTCCGAGGCGTCGAAGAATGTGACGGGCGGCGCATACGGACTTCCGTCGGTCGGCAACCGGGCCGCAATGCTCACCGGCATTCCCCGGCACTCCGGTGCCGCACTGGTGACGCTCAGTGACCCGAAGGTCGGGGTCGACCCGATCCAGCTCCAGCATGCCGCCACGGTGGTCGCCATCGAGCTGTCCCAGACACAGTTGATGCTCGAGCACGAACGCCGCTACGGTGCGGGGCTTCTCACGCAGATGCTGGAGGGCCGCATGGACATCTCCGGGGTCACCGCCCAGCTCGCCGAGCTGGGGCTGACACCCGAGTCGGCCGTGCTGGTGGCGGCGCGCAGCGAAGAGCCGGAACGGATGCTCGAACTGCACAATTCGCTGTGGCGGAACACCCTTCCGTATCTGTGCCTGGTGCGCATGGGTACCGCGCACGTCCTCGTGCCGGACGGCCCGGACACCGACACGGTGCTGTCCCGCGCGCTGGGCCCGACCGCCCGCATCGGCATCAGCCGAACCCTCGGGTCCCTCGCACGTTTTCAGGATGCGGCCCGGGAGGCCCTGTGGGCACTGTCGATCGCCGAACGCCGCGAGACGATCGCATCCCGATACGGCAGCGCCGTCCCGTGGGTCGGACTGTCGAGCGTGGCCGACGCACAAACCCTGGTGGACAGGATCCTGCGCCCGGTTCTGGACTACGACGAACAGCACAACTCGCGGCTCGTCGAAACGCTCGACGCCTTCCTGCAGAACCAGCGGTCGTGGCAGCAGACGGCGCAAGCGATGCACATTCACCGGCAGACGGTCATGTACCGCATCCGCAAGGTCGAGGCGCTGACGTCCCGCGACCTTGCGGACACCAATTCACTGTCCGAACTCTGGCTCGCCGTGCGCGCTGCGGAACTGCTCTACACCCGCGACCGGGACTGGTCGGAGTCGACGGACGACAATCTCACGCCGACACCGAGAAGACGTCGGCCAGGTGGGTGATCCTCAGGGCGCGCGCGAGTTTGGGGAGGTCGCTGCCGTCGGCGACGTTCTCGCCCTGTGCGCCGAGTTGTGCGATGACCTCGGTGGCCCATTCCACGTCGGTGCGTTGCGGGGACAGTGCACGATTGACGGTCGCCGTGTCACCGGCACGCATGCAGAGCTTGCCGGTCATGCCCATCGTCCTGGTGACGGCCAGGGCGTCGGTGAGATCAGGTTCGCCCGTCAGGCACGGGCCGTCGATGGGTCCGGCGATCCCGGCGGCGCGGCTCGCGACGACGAGTCGTCCCCGCGCGTACGCCAGGGCGTCGGGGGCATCGCCGGCGCCGGTATCCCGGCGGAAGTCGCCGGTGCCGAACGCTATTCGGGTCGTCGAGTCCGCCGAGGCGATATCGAAGGCGAATTCGACACCACGCGCCGATTCGACCAGGGCGAGGATCGGCGTCTGCGGCAGCTCGGCGGCCGTGCGGTCGACGTGGTCCGCGGATTCGGTCTTGGCGAGCATCACGCCACGCAGGCCGGGGAGCCCGCGGATCGCATCCAGATCCTCGGCCCAGTCCGCGGTGGTGACATTGTTGATGCGCACCCACCCGGCACCCCCACCGGCGAGGAAGCCGGCCACATGGTCGCGGGCCCGCGTTTTCGACGCCGGAACGACGCCGTCCTCGAGGTCGAAGATGACTGCGTCGGCCGCCGAGTTCGTGGCTGCGGCGAACTCTTCCGGGCGCGAGCCCGCGACCAGGAGCCAGGAGCGCGCATGTGCCGCGGGGACCACGACGGCGTGCGCCGGAGGTGTGAGGGTCATCCGTTTCTCGTTTCTCTCGATAGTGCGGGTGGATTCGTCGGTCAGTGCGCGGGGACGCCGCCGACCGGGTCGAGGGCGGTGAATTCGCGATCCACGGTGGGCGCGGTGAGCAGGCCGGCGAGACGCCGGGGCGACAGGATGTCGTCGACCTGCGCCTGGGTGAGCAGGCCGTCTTCGACGGCGAGGTCGCCGACGTAGGCCCCGGTCGCGAGGGCCCGCTTGGCGATGTCCGCGCTGGCGGTGTACCCGATGAACGGTGAAAGCGCGGTGACGATGCCGATCGAGCGCCGCACGCCCTGCTCGAGGTGGTCGCGGTTGGCGGTGATCCCGTCGACGCACTTGACGGCCAGGGTGTCTGCCGCCGCGGCCAGGTGCGTCGTCGAACGCAACAGGCTGTAGACGATGACCGGCTCGAATGCGTTGAGCTGGAGCTGCCCGCCCTCGGCCGCCATCGTGACCGTGAGATCGTTGCCGATCACCTCGAACGCGACCTGGTTGACCATCTCGGGGATGACCGGATTCACCTTGCCGGGCATGATCGACGAACCTGCCTGAGCCGGAGGCAGATTGATCTCACCGAGCCCTGCCGTCGGCCCCGAGGAGGTGAGCCGCAGATCGTTGCACGTCTTGGACAGTTTCACGGCGACGCGTTTGAGGATGCCGGAGACCTGCACGAATGCTCCACAGTCCTGAGTTGCCTCGACGAGGTTGCCTGCCGGCACGACCGGTTCGCCGGTCAACTCGCGTAAGTAGTTGCAGGCGAGCGCCGAATACTCGGGATGACCGTTGATCCCGGTGCCGATGGCGGTGCCACCGAGGTTGGATTCGAGCAGCAGCAGGACGCCCTCGGAGAGCCGGGCGCAGTCTTCGTTCAACATGATCGAGTAGGCGGCGAACTCCTGCCCCAGGGTCATCGGTACCGCGTCCTGAAGCTGGGTACGCCCCATCTTGACGACGTCGTCGAACTCGATCGCTTTGCGGTCGAACGACTCTGCGAGCCGGCCGAGCGACGCGATCAGCAGCCGGAGGTGTTCGACCAGCGCGAGCTTGATCGCGGTCGGGTACACGTCGTTGGTGGACTGCCCCAGGTTCACGTGGGTGAGCGGGTCGAGCTCGGAGTAGGCGCCGCGACCGAATCCCAGGATCTCGAGTGCACGATTCGCGATCACCTCGTTGGCGTTCATGTTCGACGACGTACCCGCACCGCCCTGGATCGGGTCGATCGGAAACTGGTCGAGCAGCGCCCCAGCCCGAATCTCCGCGCACGCGGCCACAATGGCATCGGCGCGCCGGTCGTCGATGAGACCTAGGTCTCGATTAGCTTGGCAGGCCGCCTGTTTCACCGTCGCCAGCGACGCGACGAGCGCCGGGTACTGGCCGATCACAGACCCCGTGATGGCGAAGTTGTCCCTCGCACGGGCGGTGTGGACGCCGTAGTACGCCCGCGCCGGCACCGCCAGATCTCCGATCGAGTCGTGCTCGATCCGCACATCGCACTCGCTCAACTTTTCCACCAGCACCTATTCGCCGTTCTACTGAGGTCGATCGCTGCCCGTCGAACAGTACACCACATCCAATATATTGGTTGGCCGAAGGAAGACGTTCTCGATACCTTCGCGGCATGGTGCCCGGCCCGCGCCCACGCGGCCCCAGGAGCGCGCATCGTGCAGCGTTACAGTATCCAGTATGTTGCGTGATAATCCGGTGGAGCGCCCTCGCATGAGCGACGTCGCGTTCGAGCGGATCTGCGACGCGATCGTCACCGGTGAGCTCGCGCCCGGATCCAAGGTCAAAGACAGCGAGCTGGCTGAACATCTGGGCTTGAGCCGGACCCCGGTCCGCGAGGCGCTTGCACGGCTGATCGACACCGGACTCGTCGAGGCCAAACCCGCCGCCTTCACCCGGATCACCCCGCTGAACCGCGCCGACGTCGAATCAACGCTCGCAGTGATGGAAGTTCTGGACCAACTGGCCGTGAAGACGGGGGTTCCCAACCTCACCGACGACATGATCGCCGTGATGCGCAGCGCCAACGACGACCTCGCGCAGGCGATCAAGGCCAACGACATCGGTGCCGCTCTCGCCGCGGACGACACCCTTCACGGCATCATCGTCGAGGCGGCCGCCAACCCGTTGCTCAAGCGGCTCATGCACCAGGTGCACCCCCAGATCCACCGGATCTACTACCGCAAGTTCTCCAGCCTCCGCGGCTGGCAGGACGCGATCCAGCACCACGACAAATTGATCGACCTGTGCGCAACCCGGGACGGAGAAGCGGCGGCCGAGGTGTCCTCGCAGCACCGGCGATTCCTGGGCGGCCTGATCGGCGAACTCTTCGACATCGACGAGTCCGCCGCCGACACGTCGTAACCAGCCACGACTGACCGGGCACCGTCAATACATACGTACGTATGGTCAGCCGAGCCGCACCCGCACCGGCACCGATTCCCACGACCGCAGCGTGTTGTTGAGGTGACGGCGCACCGGCCCGGCGATCTCCAGCGACTCCACCCGGGAGGCCAGCGCCGTCAGCAACGCCTCCGATTCGAGGCGCGCGACATGCTGGCCGACGCACTGGTGGATGCCCATTCCGTACCCCACGTGCCCGGACGGATTCCGGCGGAGATCGAACGCGTCCGGATCGTCCCACCTGCGCGGATCACGGTTCGCGGCGCCGAGGAACATCAGAATCTTCCTGCCGTCGGGGATCACCGTGCCGCCGATCTCGACGTCACTCGTGGCCGTGCGGAAAAACGTCTGGACCGGTGACTCCCACCGCACGGCCTCGTCGAACGCCGTCCGGGCCAGCGTGCGATTCTCGCGCAGCCTCGCCCACTGCTCCGGATGCCGCGCGAACGCGTAGAGCACGGCCGCGAGCCCGTTGACCGTGGTATCCACGCCTGCCGTCAGCAGCGAGCGCACGGCGAGCGGCGCCTGCTTGTACGTGATGTCGCCGCGGTCGGCCGCCGCCCAGATCTGCGCACCGAAGCCGTCGCCGGTGAGCGCGTCGCGGGCGCACTGCTCGTCGACCCAGCCGGACAGTTCGGCCACCCGGGGCGCCCCCTTCTCCACCAGGCTGTTGACCGGACCGAACGCATTGAAGGCGTGGTCCCCGTACGGCAGCAGGTTCTCCCGTCCGGTGCCGGAGATGCCGACGGCGTCCGGGAAGACCCGCAGCGGGAACGCGGCAGCGAGGTCGGTGACCGCGTCGAATTCGGTTGCGTTCGAGAGCAACTGGTCGACAAGAATGTCTGCGTCCTGAATCCACGACGCCCTGAGCTTCTGCAGTGCGCGCGGACCCAGAATCTTGCTCAGCACCGCTCGCGGCGCGTCGTGGTGCGGTGGGTCGGCCTCGAGCAGGATGCTCGGGGGCCGCCACGGGGTCTCGTACCGGAAGTTGCTCAACCCGACCCCGGCGGCGGAGTGGAACGACTGCCAGTCGGTCAGCGCGGCATGGACCTGCTCGTAGCGGCCGAGCGCGAAGACGTCGTAGCGCCGCAGGTACACGACCGGGCCCGCGTCCCGCAGGTCTGCCTGGAACGGCAACGGGTCCTGCAGGACGTCGAGAGCGAACGGGTCGGCGTCGCTGACGGGCAACGCGGGGGCAGGGGCGAACATCGTCACGGAAAATCCCTTCGCTGGGTGTGTCACGTGTGGGTGTGTCAGAGGTCGAGCACGAGACGGTCGGAACACGACCGTGAGACGCAGATGAGCATGCAGTCGCCTGCGGATCGATCGTCGTCGTCGAGGACGGAATCGCGGTGGTCGGGGACGCCGGCGAGGACGGTGGTCTCACAGGTCCCGCACGTGCCCTCGCGGCACGACGACAGGACGTTGACCCCGGCCGCCTGAACCGCGTCGAGGACGCTGGCGCCGGGAGTCACCGTCACCGCGAGGCCGGAGCGCGCGAGTTCCACCTCGAACGGTTCGTCGCGCAGCGGCGCGCCCCGGTCCTGCGGCACGAAACGCTCGGTCCGTAGCGAGCCCACACGCCAGTCGGCGCAACAGCTTTCGACGGCCGCAAGTAGCGGGCCGGGTCCGCACACGTAGACCTTCGCCTGGGCGGCGGCGGCCGCGGCGAGATACGCGGGCAGGTCGGGATGGCCCTGCTCGTCCCGGGGCACGACGACCACCCGGTCGCCGTAGCCGGCGAGTTCGTCCCGGAACGCCATGGACGTCCGGGTGCGCCCGCCGTACAGGAGTTGCCAGTCGATTCCCATCAGTTCCGCCTGGCGGATCATCGGCAGCAGCGGGGTGATTCCGATGCCGCCGGCGACGAACAGGTACCTCGGCGCGGGGACGAGCGGGAAGTTGTTGCGCGGGCCGCCTACCCCGACGAGGTCGCCTTCGGCCAGTTCGTCGTGGACGTACGCGGACCCGCCGCGGCCGGCGGGTTCCCGCAGCACCCCGACCCGGTAGGTGTGCGCGTCCCAACGGTCGCCGCACAGCGAGTACTGGCGGGTGAGCCCGTTCGGGAGCATCAGGTCGATGTGGGCTCCGGGCGCCCAGTCCGGCAGCCGCCGGCCGTCCGGGTGCCGCAACGTCAGCGCGACGACGCCCTCCGCGACAACCTCTTTGGCGACAACTCGCAGCGCCGCGTCCGCCGGCGCACCGGAAGAAACCGGGTTCTGTGGCATTTCGACTCCTCGATCTCGCGTTTGTTCGAGGATCTTCCGACCGGGGGCCGAGCCGCCAGAGCATTTTCAATAGTTGAAAGTCGACACGTAACCGGGGTCACTCAGCGCACAGAACAGCCCGCGCGAGTCCGTCCAGGACGAGATCGAGTCCGTACTCGTACTCGTCGCCGAATTCGTATCCGGGAGCCATCGCGTGCTCCGTCACGAACTCGGCAAGGTGTGGGTACTCGTCGGCCCGGACACTCCCCAGGATCGCCGTCGCGACGTCGGCGAGTTCGCCGGACGAGCCGAACGGCAGACTCGCTTCCTGCATCGCGAACCCGTAGATATAGCTGTCCAGCACCGAGAAGGCGTGTGCAGCAAACTCGATGGAGAATCCCGCTGACCGCAGAATCCCCAGCACCGCGTCGTGGTGACGAAGCGTTGCCGGGCCGGGCGTCGCACGGGACTCCATCAGAACGGTGGCCCAGCGGTGCCGCACGAGCACGTCGCGCGCGGAGATCGCCCGCCGGCGCATCGCGGTCTTCCAATCGAGCCCCGTCTGCGGCAGGTCGATCTCGCCGAAGACGACGTCGACCATGCCGTCGAGGAGGTCGGGCTTGTTCTTCACGTGGCGGTACAGCGACATCGCCTCCACCCCGAGCGTCTGCGCGATGCGGCGCATCGTGAGGGCGTCGAAACCGCTGTCGTCGGCAAGATCGACGGCGGCGCGCAGGACCCGCTCCCGAGTCAGGGGAACACGGGGTTCTGTCATCGCTCATTCTCCATCGGCGAAAGTTTACGTTGTAAGCATCAGACTTACATTGTAAGCTTACACTGTAATCAGAGGTCGGGGATTGCGCACCCGGCCCACCCTCGAACGGAGCCCGACAATGGAGCCACCGACCGAACCCGAACGCCCCACCGACGCGTCCAGGCACCCACGCGGCACGATGAAGGCCGTCGTCCGGGACGTCTACGGCCCGCCCGAGATCCTCGAACTGCGGGATGTCGCGGTACCCGTTCCCGCCGCCGGCCAGGTGCTGGTCCGAGTGCACGCGGCGGGTGTCGATCGCGGCGTGGCGCACCTCGTGACCGGACTCCCGTACCCGTTGCGCCTCGCCGGGTACGGCTTCCGCAGGCCCAAGGTCGCCGTTCCCGGGATGGACCTCGCCGGGCGCGTCGAGGCGGTCGGCGACGGCGTCACCGGATTCCGGCCCGGCGACGACGTCTTCGGCATCGGCACCGGGGCGTTCGCGGAGTACGCGTGCGCGCCCGCGGCCAAACTCGCACACAAGCCGGCCGACCTGACGTTCGCGCAGGCCGCGGCGATCGCAATCTCCGGCCTCCCGGCGCTGCAGGCGGTACGCGACCATGGCAGGGTCGCGGCGGGGCAGTCGGTGCTGATCCTCGGCGCCTCCGGCGGCGTGGGCACGTTCGCCGTGCAGATCGCCAAGGCGTACGGCGCGGAGGTCACCGGCGTGTGCAGCACCGCGAAGGTCGACCTGGTCCGGTCGATCGGCGCCGATCACGTCGTCGACTACACAGTCGACGACGTCACCTGGCTCGGACGACGCTACGACGTCGTCCTCGACATCGGCGGCAACACGTCGCTGTCGCGGCTGCGCCGGGTCCTCACTCCGCGCGGGAGACTCGTCATCGTCGGCGGCGAAACGGATGGACGGTGGCTGGGCGGCACGGATCGTCAACTCCGCGCACTCGCTCTGTCCCCCTTCGTGAGTCAGACACTGTGCGTGTTCGTCTCGAAGGAGGACGGCGCCGACCTGCGCGTGCTCCGCGACCTCGTCGAGTCGGGAGACGTCACACCGGTCGTCGAGCGGACGTACCCGCTGGGCGAGGCCGCCACGGCACTCCGGCGCCTCGTCGACGGTCAGGTGCGCGGAAAAGTCGTGCTCTCCGTGTCTGCCGACTGAGTCAGGAGGTGTGGGCCCGCCGGTTCATGTCCTTGTCGACCGCGGTGGCGATGTCGTGCACGAGCCGGGAATGCCAGTGTTTGTGGGCCTCGAGATCCGCGGTGAGGGCGTGGCAGTCCGGGCATTCCAGGGGGCTGGGTTGTGCGGTGCTTTCCATGGCGCTGCGCTTTCCGGGAGAAGTGGTTCCGCTTCCACCGTGGCACGGGCGGGGCGGATAGTCCACCGCAGTGGGCCTACTTCGACGCGGTCGCCATTACCCGGGTGATACCCTTCGCGGCCGCCTGCAGCGCGGGGATCTGCGCGTACGCCTTCTCGTCGTTCGGCACGACGACCGATAGCGCGGCGACCACCTTGCCGGTGCCGTCCCGCACCGGAACCGCAACACCCGTCGTGTCCGGGTACAGGTGACCGGCACAGAGGATGTAGCCGTGTCGGCGCACGTCCGCCAGCACACCCCGCAACTGTCGTGGGGTACGAATCGTCTTGTCGGTGAAAACCTTCAACGGCTCCCCGAGGATCCGTTCCTGGAGCTCCGACGGTCCGTGCGCGAGCAGGATCAGCCCGGACGAAGAGACGTGCAGCGGCATCCGGCCGGCGATGCGCGTGTAGTTGACCACGGCGCCCGGCGCCGTGAGTCGCTCGATGAACAACACCTCGTCGCCTTCGAGGACACCGAGTTGCGTGTGCTGCCCGACGACGGCGTGCAGATCCTCCATGAACGGCATCGCCGCTTCCCGGAGCCCGAGGGTCGGGGACGCCCGCGACGCGACCTCCCACAGGCGCACCCCGATCCGCACCTTCCGGTCCTCACGCTCGAGCCAGCCGCACCCGACCAGTTCGTCGATCAGCCGCGACGTCGTGGAGATGTGGAGACCGGCCCGGCGGGCGATCTCGGACACCGTCAGCAACGAATCGTCCGAACGGAACGATTCGACTATTCGCACCGTCCGGGCCAGGACGGACTCGCCGGTGTGCACACGTGCCATGCCTTCAGTGTGCACACCGGCCGGGGATCAGCGCAGATCGCGCCGCCGGAACGCCGCCACACCCACCGCGATCAGCGCGGCCGTGATCAGCAGCAGCCACCCGATCGGCGCCCATTCGAACTCACCGCCCGGCAGCTTCGTGGCGTGGCTGAACGGCTCGAGATTCAGCACCGCCTGCGGGAACTGCGCGATCGACCCCACCATGAAGATCAGCAGGAACGCAACGAGCACTCCCCACGCCACCGGCGTGAACCGCGGAACCACACCGAACAGCAGGACCGTCACTCCGGCCAGCATCCAGATCGCGGGAAGCTGCACGAGCGCCGCCCCGACCACACGTGGCAGGGCCCCACCCACGTCGCCGACGGATGCACCGTAGGTGAGTCCGGCGGCCACACCGGCCACCACCATCGCGACCGCCGGACCCAGCAACGCGAACAGGATGTGACTCGACGCCCACCGGACCCGGCCGACGGAACCGGCGGTCACGGGTTCGAGACGCTGGGCGTTCTCCTCCGAATACAGGCGCAGCGACGCGGAGATCGCGTAGGCCGCGGCCGCGATGGCGAGCATGGTGAACGCGTAGCCGATGAACGATTCCTCCAGCGACTGCGACCCACCCATCCGCAGGATGATGTCCCGGATCGTCTGACTGTTGCCGACCTGGCCGCCGACGCCCTTGGCGGCGCTGCCTATCAGCAGGCCGTACAGTCCGAGCCCGGCGGTCCAGGCCGCGAGCGTGCCGCGGTGCATCCGCCACGCCAGCCCCAGAGTCCCGGCGAGCGCAGGCGATGCGTCGGTGGGTCCGGGTCGTTCGGCGATCAGGCCGGCCCCGACATCGCGTCGGCGCAGGAGAGCGTATGCCGCCCAGATGAGTACGGCCGCCGTGACGAGGCTGGGGATGACGACCCACCAGCGTTCGTCGGCGTACGGACGGATCTGCAACGCCCAGCCGAGCGGCGAGAACCACGACAGGGTGCCGCTGCCGGCGTCACCGATCGCGCGCAACGCGAACGCGGCCCCGAGCACCGTCAACGCGATGCCGCGCGCGACGCGGGCACCGGTACTGACCTGGGCCGCGACGGCCGCCACCGCCGTGAACACCAGACCGGAGCAGGCCAGCGACGTCCCGAAGGCCACCGAGCCGCCCACCGGGAGGTCTCGGGCGAGTAACGCTGCCGCACAGAGAATCCCGGTGACGACGGAGGCGCCGCCCGCGAGGATCAGCGCCGCGGTCAGACCTGAATACCGTCCGACGGCGGTGGAGTCGAGAAGCTCGGCCCGGCCGGTCTCCTCCTCGGCGCGGGTGTGCCGGATGACCGTCAAGATCACCGCCAGCCCGATCAGCGAGTAGTAGATGCCGGCCTTCCACACGCCCACCGAGCCGAGGCTGGAGTTGAAGATCGGCCCGTACATGGCGATCTGTGCGGGGCTGGCCGCCGTGGTGGCCGCGAACTCCGCAAGGTCGGCCGGGGAGGTGTAGATGTCGGCGATGCTCGTGACGTACAGCGCGGGCGCGAACGCGAAGATCAGGATCCACAGCGGCAGTGCGATCCGATCCCGGCGCAGAAACAACCGCAGAAAGTGCAGCGTCCCCGTGAAATCCGAGGAAGACACCGGCGCCGGCTTCACCGGCCGGTACCGGGACACCGTTGCGGTAGTCATGCCCGCACCTTCTCCACCGTGTCAGACGACGCCGTCGGGCCGTCGTCGATCTCGTAGTGCCGCAGGAAGAGTTCTTCGAGGGTCGGGGGCTGGCTGACGAGGCTGCGTACACCGGTGTCGCCGAGCACCCGGATGAGCTCACCGAGATGTTCGCTGTCAACCTGGCAGTGCAACGTCGAGCCGTCGAGCTGGATGTCCGCCACACCGTCGATGCGGCTCAGATCGCCGGGGTCGCCGAGAAGTTCGGCGGTGATCGACGTCCGGCTGAGGTGCCGCATCGATGCCAGCGTGCCGGATTCGACGGTCCGCCCCGACCGGATGATGGTGACCCGCTCACACAGCGCCTCCACCTCCGACAGGATGTGACTGGACAGCAGCACCGTCACCCCGCGGTCCCGGGCCTCGGCGACGCACTCACGGAAAACCTGTTCCATCAACGGATCCAGGCCCGACGTCGGTTCGTCGAGCAGAAGCAGGCGGGCGTTCGACGAGAACGCCGACACCAACGCCACCTTCTGCCGATTGCCCTTCGAATACGCCCGGCCCTTCTTCCGAGGGTCGAGGTCGAAACGCTCGATCAACTCCTGCTTGCGGGACTCGTCCAGTCCGCCGCGCATCCGGGCGAGAAGGTCGATGGTCTCGCCGCCGGACAACGACGGCCACAGCGTCACGTCGCCGGGGACGTAGGCCATGTCGAGGTGCAGTGCCACCGCGTCACGCCAGGGGTCGCGGCCGAAGACGGTGGCCTCACCGCTGTCGGAATGGAGGCTGCCGAGGAGGACGCGGATGGTGGTGGATTTGCCTGCCCCGTTCGGCCCGAGGAACCCGTGCACCTCCCCTTCGCCGACCTCGAGGTCGAGTCCGTCCAGCGCGCGGGTCGGTCCGAACGTCTTCACCAGGTTGCGCACTTCGATGATCGCGCTCATAGCTGCTCCTAGTTCGGGGAGTCGGATTGTTCGGCGGGCGCCGCGCCCGCCTGCGCGGCTCCGTCTTCGGTTGCCAGGTACGCGTCGAGCGTCGACGAATCCGGCAGCAGGCCTTCGGTGTACATCTCGAGGGCGGGCAGCGTGACGTCGGTGGCGAGGTCGCGGATGGCGGTGGCGTAGTCGAGTGGGGTTTCCTTGTCGGCGCGCATCTGCAGGTACAGCAGCATGGCGCCGACGTTGTACAGGGTGAGGTAGCGTGCCCGGGCCTGCGGGTTGCGGCTGGGCCGTACCCTGCCCGTCGCCACTCCGAGTGCGAGGTATTCCTCGGTGTCCTCGACCATGTGCTCGAAGAGGGATTCGCCGAGACCTCCGCCTGCCTGGAAACTCCGTACGATGTACGCGACGAGTGGGGCGTACTGCTCGATGTCGGCGAGAGCCTGCATGGCGCCCGCCGGTCCGGGCGTGGAGATCGCCTCCGCCTTCCGTTCCCGGATGATGCGGAGGACGTGCTCGTCGCATTCCGCGCGCAGGCCGTCTTTCGATCCGAAATGGTGGATCACCAGGCCGGGCGATACCCCGGCCGCGGTGGCGATCGCCCGCACTCCGGTACTGAAGCCATGATTGCCGAACACCGTGATGGCCGCGTCGCGCACTCGCGCGCGGGTGGTCATGTCGGGGTGCGGGACCTCGGAACCGAGACTGGTTGAACGCATGTTTAGTACGCTAAACGCGCGTTCAACCGGGCGCAAGGGGTGCCCGCGTCAAGATTTCGTCAACGTGGACACCCGGGCGTGCGTGAACGCGACGCTCGGACGGGGATACCGGTTTCGGGCGCAGGCCTCGTCCAAAGCCTCGTCGACGACCTCCTGCACGTCCGCCCCGCCCTCGCCCTGCACGACGAGTTCCGTCAGGATCACGCCGGAGTCGCGCCGGACCTGTTCCATCAGCCCGATCGCGTCCCCAATGGCTTCGGAATCCGCAGCGCAGCGGAAACCGACGAGCCGCAGCTGCGGCTGTTCCATCACCGCGCGTAGCGCGTCCTCGATACCCGGCCCGGTCGCACCGAGAACCGAGAGGTCGAGCACCGTGTCCTGACGCGGCCGCTCGTGAACGAATGGGTGGGGAAGATGAAGCGTCATCGGAACCTCCTGGGGATCCAGTTCCAGATCTACCCCCCTCACGCGAGGATTCGACGAGCCTTGACGCCGATCTGACTCCGGTGACCACAATCCTGACGCGCTATTGGCGCGGCCCTAAGCCGTGGTGGCCTTCTCGACGGCCGCCCGGGTCAGTTCAGTCAGTTTGCCGACGTTCTCGGGGGTGGCCGGATAGCCGGCCGACGTGACCCCGACAACGTACTCGCCGGCGAGCGCGCCGTACCCGATGTGCGTGTCCGCTCCCTGGGTCACGGTTCCGGCGAACGCCTTGTCGCCGACATCGGCCGGCGCAGGCAGCGGTGTGAACCCCTGGACGACTTCACTTTTGCCGATCGCCTGCTCGAATGCGGTGGAGGCCGCGTCGGGGCTGGCATAGTGATCCACGGAGATGGTGACCCTCCTCCCGTCGCCGCCTTCATAGATGACCATTCGCGTCGCGTCGGGGGCGTCGGACGCTGTGGTGTTCTCACTCGTCGCCGTCTGGCGTTCCATCTCCGGAAAGTAGTTCTGTACGACGTCCAATCCGAGCAGACGTTCGGGTGGTACGAGGTTCGCTCCGGAGGTCGTCGCAACCGGCTGCGACTCGGCCTCGGACCCGGAGTCCTGCTGCCCGCACCCCGCCGCGAGCACGACCCCGGCCAGGACGATCGAGAGGAAGGTGAGACCGCCGCGCCTGCGCACGCCGTGCCGCTCCGTTGATTGCACCACGCCGGATATCCCCTTCTGCTCGGGACGAGTCACCCGTCGAGCCTAGTATGGAAAAGATCCGAGTACCTGCAGTTTCGACGCCGCCCACCCGGTTTCGGCGTCGGGCCGACACTGTGAGGAGTCCACGTGACGAGCGAGGGAAGCATCCGGATCGGCAGCAGGACCATCACGTATCTCGAAGCCGGTGACCCGGGCGGGCCGCTCGTGCTGCACAACCACGGCGGACCGTCGAGCCGATGGGAGGCCGAACTGTTCGACTCGTACGCGAAGGCCAACGGACTGCGATTCGTCTGCGCGGATCGGCCGGGCATCGGCGGGTCCGACCTCCAGCCCGGTCGCACCTTCGAAAGCTGGACCGCCGACCTCCTGCTGCTGGCCGACTCGTTCGACGCCGACCGGTTCGCGGTGACCGGCTGGTCCGAGGGCGGGCCGTGGGCCTTGGCGGCGGCCGCGTATCTGGACCCGATGCGACTGGTCAGTGTCGTGTGCATCGCCGGCGGCAACTACGGAACGTTCGGCGCGAACTGGGCCGCGAAGCATCTGAGCAGCGTGGACGCGCTGGGTGGTCGCCTGGCGCTGCACTTCCACCCCGGTTTCACGCTCATGTACGAGCTGCTCGGCATAAGTGCCACACATTTCGAGGATCGCTACGGGCGGGCGATCACGAAGTCGGCGTGCGCGGCGGACCGGGAGGTACTGGCCGACGAGGACGTCCTCGCAACCTTCCTGAAGGCAAGCCGGGAGTGTTTTCGCCACGGCGCAGACGGACTCGTCGTCGACGCCACGATGCTCTACGAGGCCTGGCCGTTCGACATGACCAAAGTAAAACGCCCGGTGCACTTCTGGCAGGGCAGTGCAGACACCCTGGTCCCCGAGATCATCAACAAGACGGTGGCCGATCGAACCCCGGGCGCCGTCTGGCACCCGGTCAGCGGTGGTGGCCATTTCATCGCCGTCAGCCACGCCGACGACATCCTCGCGCTGACAGCGAGCGATCTTGCGTCAGCATCCAACTGAAAGACCCGGAAGCCCATGGTGACCGCATGAAAGCCGGTCGTCGGGACCCGAATACAGCTGCAGGAGAAACGTCCGCATCGCACGATCTGTAACGAATTCTTGTCCGCCGCCGAAAGTCCAGGGGGCGAGGTACGTCTCGGGTCTCGGGGAATGAAGAAATGGGAGGGCTCATGAGCAACCAGTTGGGGCGCCGCGCATGCGCTACGGCACTCACTGCTGTCGGGTTGGGAACCGCCGTCGTGGCAGGAGGGGGTGCGGTCGCACATGCTCAGCCCGCACCACCGACATCGACGACGATGACGTGCTCGAGCGCGAATCCCCTCGTCTGGGCACCGCCGTTCACGTGGACCGTCAACGCTTCGTCCGGGGAGTCGCTGCGACCGGGTGGGTCGGCGCTGGAGCCGGCGATCCTGCTCAGCGGCGGGAACGAACTGCCCACGCCGCCCGGCGGTCTGATCCCGAGCATCGGAATCAACTGGTACGGCACGCGGGTGTCGGTCGACTGGCACAACACGACGACGGGCGCGACCGGCCACAGCGTCAGCGACGAGGCGGCGTGGCAGCAGAAGCCGGGAATCCCGATCAACCGGACCTGGACGGGAACCGGCACGGTGTCGTTCACCGTCACCGTCCAGACCGGTGCGGGATGGTGGTTCGTCAATTCCCAGAACGCCGTCTGCCAGGGAACGATCTCCGTCGTCCCCGGGCGGTAACTCGGAGCCGTCGGCGGCGTGGCGCACACTGCCCGCCGCCGACGGTGCTCGGCGGTCAGGCGCGTCGTTGCCCGTCGCTCGCCTCGGCGAGTTCGGCAAGCCGGTCCGCCGACGCCAGCAGCCAGTCGGAGGTGGTGCTGCGGGCCCGCTCGCGGCGCTTCGGATCGTCGGTCAAGCGCGACCAGTCATAGGTGTGCGTGACCCGGACGCGGTTCTCGTCGAGCGGCTCGAGTTCCCAGCGCCACAGATGCCCGGGCGGTGGATGGCCCTGCTCGGACGGCGTCCACGCGATCAGCCGCCCCTCTTCGAATTCCACCACGCGGTTGTCGCGGATGCCTGCGTTGGTCAGCGTCATTGTGAATACGTCGCCCACGGCGCGCACCCGCTGGCCGGGCGCGGCCTCGGCCAGGTTGTCGTTGCCGTCCCAGCGCGGCTGTTGCGCCGGGTCGGCGATCAGTTCGAAGATCACCCGCGCCGGGGCGGTGATGACGCGGCTCGCGGTGACGATGGTGGGAATCCCATTCTCCTCGGTCATGACTCGATCACACCACGGAGTGACTACAGGTTCGACGCCGACGCTCGGTTTCCGAGGTACCGTCGGGACCATTGACCGACGGCGATCTGGAGCACCATGTCTCTTCCTACGCTCGGCAAGTCGATCGCGATCACCGGACTGGCGCTGGCCGGATTGTGCGGTGCCGCCGCCCCGGCCGCGGCGGACCAGACCCAGGACCGGTGGATCAACATCCCGGACACGGCGACGGTCGCTCACGGCATTGCCTGTGGCGGCCGGATCGGAGGAGTCACCGTTGCCACCGATGCACTGCCCGGTCTGGTCTACGTTCGGCTGAACGGGACGTTCGTCGGTGTGTCGACGACGCCGGGAGTGCTGTGCTCGGTATTCGCGACATTGCACTGGCGCAACCTGGAAACCGGTGCTGCGGGTTCGTGGTCCGCCGAGGTCAGTGGCGGACTGCTCGACTTCCCTGCGGAACCGTGGGCCCACCTCGAGACGGGATCCGGCCGCGTCGAGGTCACGCTGACCACCGACCGCCCGCATGTCCCCAGCACCACGCAGATCAACGTGTATTGAGTACCGGACCACCGAGGAAAGGGCACGACATGCGCAACCTTCGACGTACGGCAGTGGCAGGGACCATGATCGCGGGACTGATGGCCGCCGGAGCGGCAACGGCGTCCGCCGCGCCGTTCGGCTCTCTGGGTGAGGGACCCGATCTCGTGATCGCCCAGGCGAATGTCGAAGGCGTCAACGCGTGCGCGGTGCGCGTCACCAACGAGGGCGACGGCACCGCCACCGGCGTCACCGTCCACACTCCGCTCGTGTACGAGAGCACGAGCCTGGGCACGCTCGCTCCCGGTGAATCGAAGATCGCCCAGTACTTCGACTGCGGATTCTCCGAGCGCATCTTCTACTTCGCCACGACGGCCGGCGAGACGAACTGGGGCGACAACTTCCTGTACCTCGAGCTCTGACCGCCCGTCGTCGGCGGGGCACGGCTGCAGTGCCGACGAGTCCGTCCATGCATGTGGCGGAAACGGTGGCTGTGCTGTACAACTGAAACAGCGAGACCGGTTTGTGACATGAACCACACCTAAACGTTACTTTTACACACGGCAATATCGACATGAACGACAGTTCCGGGGGGAACGGATCCGCGCAGGCAGATCCCGTTTCGGGAACGGTAAGGACACCACATGCTGTTCCCGATGGCGCCGACCGACTCACTGTTTCTGCTCGGCGAGTCCCGCGAGCATCCGATGCACGTCGGCGGCCTGGCGGTGTTCACCCCACCCGAGGGATCGTCCGCGGCCGACGTGCGAGCGATGTTCGATGCGGCGCTGATCGGCGACCAGGTGGCGGCGCCCTTCCGTAAGCGGGCCCGCCGCTCGGTGACGTCGCTCGGCCAGTGGGGCTGGGACACCCTTCCGCACGACGAGGTCGATCTGGAACATCACGTGCGCCGCGACGCCCTGCCGCAGCCGGGCGGGATGGCCGAGCTGATGACCCTGGTGTCGCGGCTGCACGGCACCCTGCTCGACCGCAGCCGGCCGTTGTGGGAGATGCACCTGATCGAGGGCCTCGCCGACGGCCGCTACGCGATCTACACCAAGATCCACCACGCCCTCGCCGACGGCGCGTCCGCGATGAGGTTGCTCCGCGACAGCATGAGCGAGGACCCGCACCGCCGGAACATGCCCACCCCGTGGCAGCCCCGGACCCCGCTAGCGGCCGTGCCGGACGCGGGCACGGCCGTCACGACCGGTCCCGGCTCCGCGCTTCCGGCCATGGCGTGGGACGCTGCCCGCGCCGCGGCGGGCGAGGTGGCCGGACTGGTGCCCGCGGCGCTGGGCACCGTGGACCGCGCTCTGCACGGCAAGGGTGGTGCGTTGTCGCTGACCGCGCCGCACACCCTGTTCAACGTGCCGATCAGCGGGGCCCGTCACGTCGCCGCCCGGTCGTTCCCCATCGAACGGATCCGGCTGCTGGCCAAGCACGCCGACGCGACCATCAACGACATCGTGCTGACGATGTGCGCGGGCACCCTGCGGGCCTACCTGCACACCCGCGACGCGTTGCCGGACAACCCGCTGATCGCGATGGTCCCCGTGTCGCTGCGCGCGCCGGAAACCGGAACCGGTGACCGCACTCCCGGAGGCAACCGGGTGGGGGTGCTCATGTGCAACCTGGCCACCCACCTCCCCGACCCCGCGCACCGCCTCGAGACGGTGCGCAACTGCATGAACGAGGGCAAGGCCGCGCTGCAGGCGATGAGCCCCGCCCAGGTGCTCGCGATGAGCGCCCTCGGCGCCGCCCCGCTCGGAGTCGAGATGTTCCTCGGCCGGCGGGGGCCGCTCCGTCCGCCGTTCAACGTCGTCATCTCCAACGTCGCGGGACCCCGAACCCCGTTGTACTGGAACGGCGCCCGCCTCGAATCCCTCTACCCGCTGTCGATCCCCACCACCGGGCAGGCACTCAACATCACCTGCACCAGCAGCGACGACCAGATCGTCTTCGGCCTCACCGGCTGCCGCCGCACCGTCCCGGACCTGCACCCGATGCTCGACCACCTCGACTCCGAACTCGATCTCCTCGAAACCGCCGTCGGACTCTGACGGTTGGCGAGCACCCCGCTCGCAGTCCAGCGCCCCGTCGCAGCTCGGGCAAGTTATTCACCGGCCGCGGCGGGCGGGCAATTCTCAGGTGAGAGCCTCGAGTTCGGCCGATCGCCAGGTTCCGTCCGGAACCGCCAGCGACAGCAGAGCATCCGGATCACCGACCGGCGGATAGATCGCAACGGTATTGATCGACTTCTTCACCACCGCTCCCTCCGCGCCTGTCATCTGCACCTGTCGGTCCCACCCGGAAGCGAACACTGCCCCGGCCGGTCCGAGAGCCAGGCACGTGACATACGACGCAGGAGCGAACGGCACGAGATCTCGGTCGAGCAGATCGGCGACAGCGTTGTGCCCGACGAACTTTCCCTGCGGCAGCGCATGCTGGCAACTCTGCATCACGACGTGGCCGGGGTCTGCGTACGCGGCGGCGGTATCTCCCGCGGCGAACACGTCTGCGAGACCGGCCACCTTCAGATGCTCATCGACGGTGAGACGACCGAGTCGGTCTCGTTCTCCGGGGATGTGCGCTGTCAGGGGGCTGGCCTGCATGCCCGCCGTCCAGATCACCGTGTTCGCGGCGATCCGGTTGCCGTCGGCGAGCTGCACTCCGTGCGCGTCGACCGAGGTCACATCCACGCCGAGGCGGACTTCGATCCCGAGGGTGTCGAGGGCTTCGAGGATCGCAGGACGCGGTCCCGCACCGAGCCCGGATCCGACGACGTCACCGCGATCGAGCAGGATCACCCGGATCGGCGCATCCGCGGCGATCTCGCGGAGTCGATCGGTGAGTTCGGCGGCGATCTCGAGTCCGGTGAATCCTGCCCCGATCACGACCACCGTGTACCGGCCCTCCGAATCCGGGCACGCGGGCAGACTGCGCAGGTGCCCGTCGAGATAGGTGGCGGCACCGAGCGTGTCGATGTCGAAGAGGTGCTGGGAACCGGGAATGGTGGGGGTGACGAGTCTGCTTCCCGTGGCCAGCACCAAACGGTCGTAGCTCAGCGACGTGGTATCACCGGTTCGGGTGATCCCGTGAACCTGGTTGGTGGTGGTATCGATGGATGTGATCGTGGCCGCGACCCGCTCCACTCCGATCGGGCCGAGTAGCCCGTCGAGGGAGCAGCGTTTGGTCTCCGGCTCCCGCTCGTAGAGGCGGGGCCGGATGACATGGTCGTCACCGGCATCGACCAGTGTGATCGTGAGGTCGTTCCGCGGCACGCCCGCATCGCGTCGCAGCCGGGCGGCGCTGGCAGCCGCCCAGACCCCTGCGAAACCGCCTCCAATAATCAGGACATTTGGCATCTAGATTCTCCTCATGTGTGAACCGCCCACCTCGGACGGATGATTCGAAAGTTCCCGCTTGTGCGATCAGCCCCGGTCGTATGCCCGGCGCATACGCTCGGCGAGCCCCGGAGCGTGCCGCTCAGCCTCGACCCGGACGTCGTCGACGCTCTGACCGGCCAACTCCCGCCGCCACGCCAGATCCGCCTTTCGCATCGCCATCGACACCGCGCACGGCATAGACAACTGACCGGCCGGCATGTCGGCACCGACGCCCTGGGCACGGATCTCGGTGCACCGAAACGCCTCCTCGGCACCCTCGATGGCGGTGACGACGTCCAGGACACTGATGTGCTTGGCCGAGCGGGTCAACACGAACCCGCCCGCGGCACCTGGCACGGACGTCAAGATCCCCGCGCGCACGAGCGCCTGCAACTGTTTGTTCAGGTACGGAGCCGGCAGATCGTAACTACGCGCGAGCGCAGCGGTCGACACCGGGCGATCGTCATCCACCCACGCCAGAGACAGCACAACGTGCATTGCCCACTCGACACCTCGCGACATCCGCATAACCTAGATACTAAATATCCAGATATGTGCCGTCAAGACGCTGACCCCCCACCGCGGTCGGCCTGTCACTGCCTTCCGGGGCGAGGGTGTCGCGGCGAGATGCGAAGACCCCTGGCCGGCTTACGGTTTGACTGTGGATTCAGTTGAGGCCGATCCTGACCGAATCGCCGATCCGATTCGGTCAGCCCTCCCCAGACGCCGTAGGGTTCGCCGACGTCGAGTGCGTGGCGTCGGCATTCGTGCCGGACCGGGCAACCCTGGCAGAGTTCCTGCGCCTGCCGCTCCCGGCGAATTCGCATTGCCCTGCTTTCGCCGTCCGGCCCGAAGAAGACGTCCGCCCGGGTGGTGCGGCACAGTGCACGGGTCTGCCAGTCCCAGAGATCGGAGTGCGGTGTCAGCAGACGGACGGTGAGCGTCAAAGATGGCATGGGATAGTCGTTTCCGAGGCCTAGTGGTCGTCTTCGCCTCCGACACCTAGTGGTCTTCTTCGCCGATTCTGTGGACGTGGATCAGGTTGGTCGAGCCTACGGTGCCCGGCGGCGACCCCGCCACGATCACCACGAGCTCACCCCTCTGGTACCGGCCCAACCCCAGCAACGCGTTGTCGACCTGCCGCACCATCGCATCCGTACTGTCCACCGGATCGACGATGAACGTCTCCGTCCCCCACGTCAACGACAACTGGCTGCGCACCTCCGGCAACGGCGTGAACGCCAGCAACGGCAACGGCGTGTGCAACCGCGCCAACCGCCGCACCGTGTCCCCGGACTGCGTGAACGCGACCAGCGCCTTCGCATCCAGCCGCTCCCCGATGTCGCGGGCCGCGTACGAGATCACACCCCGCTTGGTCCGCGGCACATGCGTCAGCGGCGGCACCTGCGTCGACTCGTTCTCCACCGCCTCCACGATCCGCGCCATCGTCCGCACCGTCTCCATCACGTACTTACCCACCGACGTCTCACCGGACAGCATCACCGCATCGGCACCGTCGAGCACCGCATTCGCCACATCCGACGCCTCCGCGCGGGTCGGCCGCGAGTTCTCGATCATCGACTCCAGCATCTGGGTGGCCACGATCACCGGCTTCGCGTTCTCCCGGGCGATCTGGATGGCCCGCTTCTGCACCAGCGGCACCTGCTCGAGCGGCAACTCCACCCCCAGGTCACCGCGCGCGACCATCACCGCGTCGAACGCCAGCACGATCGCCTCGAGGTTGTCGATCGCCTCCGGCTTCTCCAGCTTCGCGATCACCGGGATCCGCCGGCCGACCCGGTCCATCACCGCGTGCACCAGTTCCACATCCGCCGGCGACCGCACGAACGACAGGGCGATGAAATCGACACCGAGCGCGAGCGCGAACTCCAGGTCCGCGATGTCCTTCTCCGACAACGCCGGCACCGACACGTTCATCCCCGGCAGCGACACACCCTTGTTGTTGCTCACCGGGCCGCCCTCGGTGACCCGGCAGATCACGTCGTTGCCCTCCACCCCGGAGACGACGAGACCGACCTTGCCGTCGTCCACTAGCAACCGGTCACCCGGCCGGGCATCCTCCGCCAACTGCTTGTACGTGGTCGAGACCCAGTCGTGGGTGCCCTCGCACTCGTCGACGGTGATCCGCACCTCCTCACCGTTGGCCCACGTGGTGCGCCCCTCCGCGAACCGGCCCAGCCGGATCTTCGGGCCCTGCAGATCGGCCAGGACACCGACCGCCTTGCCCGTCGCGTCCGAGGCCGCCCGGACACGTTTGTAGTTCTCCTCGTGGTCGGCGTGCTCGCCGTGGCTGAAATTCAGCCGCGCCACGTCCATACCGCTTTCGACGAGCTCGCGAATACGGTCACCGGTGGCGGTAGCAGGTCCAAGTGTGCAAACGATCTTCGTGCGTCGGGACGTGCTGAGCAGACCGGGCTGTGCGGTGTGTGACGCGGACCGTTCGAGATCGATGGTGGGCATGTGGCTCCTCGCGGCTGGGTTGAGAGTGGTTGTGTGACTCGACAGGTTCATCACGACGGGCAATCCGCGGTCGCCCTCGGATGCGTCGGCATCGACGCGGGGCGGCTCCATTGACTGTCGATCAGTCCGACGACCTGAGCGGTTGCCTCCTGAAGGAGTTCGGCGGTGTTGTCGAGCAATTCGTGGAGTTCCGCCGGTCCACGGGCGATGGAGAACGCCGCCGAGATCCGGGCAGCGCGAATCTCGGCTGCGGACAAGCGAACCGTACCGGCGATCACGACCACGGGACACTCCGGCGGCGTCTGACGGACGACGCCCTGCACCACCTTCCCCTGCAGCGACTGCGCGTCGAACGCCCCCTCCCCGGTGATCACCAGGTCTGCGTCGGCACACAGTGACCGCAGTCCCACCGTCTCCGAGACGAGCTCGCTCCCGGGCACCAGTTCCGCGGCGAGGATCGTGCTCAGGCAGGCCGCCATGCCGCCGGCCGCTCCGGCTCCGCGCAGGGTCAGAACGTCGGCCCCGTACGCAGTGCGGAGAGCAATCGCCAACTGTCCGAGCCCGGAATCCAATTCGCGGACCTGGTCGGCCGTCGCACCCTTCTGCGGCCCGAAAACCGCCGCCGCCCCGTTCTCCCCGCACAGAGGATTGTCGACGTCGGTCGCGACGCGCCAGCGCACCGACCGTGCCCGGGGGTGCAGTTGCGACTCGTCGACGGCAACGATGTCACCGAGCCCCCCACCGCCGGATTCCACGTCGCGACCGTCTTCGTCGAGGAATCGCACACCGAGTGCGCGGAGCATCCCGGTGCCCCCGTCGGTGGTTGCGCTGCCGCCGATGCACAGAAGGATCTCGTCGACACCGTCTTCCAATGCGCTGACAGCGATTTCGCCGACGCCGAAGGTATCCGCCCGCAACGGTGACGGTGGAACGTCCGCCACGTGCGGCAGACCGTTCGCTTCCGCGGCCTCGATGATCGCGACCCTGCCGTCGTTCGACAGTCCGTAGCGGGCGGTCCGTTCGCGTCCGAGGGCATCGTGCGCGTGGATTACCCGGGGCTCGGCATTGCCCGCCGAGAGGAAGGTCTGCAACGTGCCCTCGCCGCCGTCCGCGAGGGGGCATTGCACGATCCGGACGTCGGCGCCGAGCGCCACCCGGACACCGGCGGCCATCGCGGCTGCGACGTCAACGGCGGAGAGGCTCCCCTTGAACGAGTCGGGGGCGAGGACAACGGTAGGTGTGCGCTTTCGCATGACTAGAGCGTAGGTCTCCTACGCCAGGGATCATATGTGCATTACCCACAGATTCTCATCCAATTCGGACGGCCATATATGTGCATATTGTCGGCCACTCTGGCGCGATCCGCGGCGCTTCACGCTCCGCGGTACGGGTCCTCCAGCGCCGCGGCCGCGAGGAGTGCCAGCCGCATGGCGACGGCGTGGTCGAACGTGCGCAGGTTCAGTCCGGTCACGTGCTGGATCCGATCGAGGCGCTGGACCAGCGTGTTGCGGTGCACCTCGAGGGCAGTCGACGTCGCGGCGATCGACAGATCGTGGTCGAGGAAGGCGTGAGCGGTCTCGCGCAGCGTCGTGGACAGCGGTGCGAGGACGCGCTCCACGGTGTCGTGTGAAATATCCCGGGACTGCTGTGCGACAGCGGTTTCGGGCACCAATGCGGAGACTTCCACCTCCTCCCCCGCGGGCAGCAGGTGCGCCCGGGCCAGGAGGAGACCCAGCCGGGCAGCGTCCACGGACAATTCGTGAGACGAAGCGGCATGCCTGCCGGTGACGAGACGGACGTCGCCGGTGCGCAGCCGCTGCCGGGTCGCGGCGAGGGCGCGGTCTGTCACCGAACCGCTCAGCACCCACACCGCGCCCCGCAATTCGGCCGCAACCACGCCGGAAATCCCCTGGATCCGCCGAAGCAGGGTCACCGCCGTGGATGAGGGAAGGGACCACGATCCACTGCCCGCAGCGGGGACGACCGCCGTGATGTTCCACGGCGGGGTCATCGGCGACCCGATGTGGCGTAACGCTTCCAGCAGCCCGTTCTCGGTGACGGTGCCGTTCACCAGGCCGAGGAACAGTTCACGCACAGCTGCTTCCCGCCAGCGTGAACTGTCCCGGTGCTGTTCGTTCCGTAACAGCAGTTCCACGGTGAGCGCGAGGACGTTGCACACCGATTCGACCTCGTCGGGGTCGCCGGTGACCCCGACGGCACCCACGATCCGCCCGTCGAGCGTCAGAGGAATGTTGATCCCGGCCCTGACGTCCGCAGATTCTTCGTCGGCGTCCACGAGGACTCGCCGGCCGTCCCGGATGGCCTGGAGTGCACCGGCGTGCACGGTGCCGATACGCGTCCCGTCGACCGACCCGATGATTCGGCCGTCACGGTCCATCAGATTGATGTTGTAGTCCAGCCGGGGGCTCACTTCGTCCACCACACGCTGAGCGAGTTCGCCGGTGAACACGTACGAGAATTCGTCCTCGTCGCCGTCCCGCCCCGCCCACGTCATGCAGCAAGACTAGACGCGCGAGGTCGACGCGGGGGGCGCAGCGGCAGGGGTTGCGATCACCCTCGTGACATACGTATGGACCGAATCCTCCCACGCCGGTCCCCATCGTGAGGCAGTCCCGCTCCGTGCCTCAGTCGCGGTGCGCCGACAGCAGCCACGCCGGAAGCATGGCCCGGCCCTTGTCGTCGCGCTGCCAGTTCGCGGCCTCCTCCGGGCCGAGCAGCGCGTGAATGAACGCCGGGCGGAGGTCGTCGATGGTCCAGTACTCGGCGACGGCTTCCCGCAGCTCGTCGTCGGTCACCGGGTTGGGTCCCTGCCCCTCGGGGAAGGCACCCTTCGCGAACACCAGGATGTAATAGGACGCGCCGGGTGCGGCCGCCCGGGCCACGGCCTGCAGGTAGTCGCGACGCCGGTCCACGGGTAGCGAATGGAAGAGGGTGCTGTCGACGATCGTGGTGAATCGGCCGTCGAAACCCGTGAACGAGCTGATGTCCGCCACCCGGTACGTGGCCGTCGTCAGGCCACGATCGGCCGCTGCCGCCTGAGCTGCCGCGATGGCTGTCGGCGACAGGTCCAGACCGACCACCGTGTACCCCTGCGCCGCCAGCTGCAGAGACGTTTCGGCGTGTCCGCACCCCGCGTCCAGCACGTCGCTGCGGAATTTGCCTTCCGCGATCAGGGCGGCGATCTCGGGCTGCGGCTCACCGATGTTCCACGGCACCGGCCCCGAAAATTCCTTCGCATCGCCTCGGTAGATGTCGTCCCACGGCGCAACCTGATTGTCCTCGGTCATGACCTCGACCGTACGCCCGCCGGCTCTCGCCACCGTCCCGTGTAACGATCCGGGCAATTCCGGACACTGTGGCAATAGCCGCAGACGCTGGGTCGGCGGGACTCAGGAGGCGCTCCCGTGAAGGAATCGAAACGAACGATGGACTGTCAGGAACTCGTCGAACTCGTCACTGTCTACCTCGAGGATGCGTTCGCGGCGCAGACCAAGGCCAGGTTCGAGACGCACGTGGGCGAATGCGGCGGCTGCGCCCACTACGTCGACCAGATGAAACAGACGGTGCACACCCTCGGCGAACTGTCGATCGAAGAACTCGACCCGGCACTGCGGGACCGCATCCTCACCGATTTCCGACGGCGATGCTGAGACCTCAACGGAAACCGTTTCACAACAGACGAATTCACCGATTGTGAGCGCCGGATCGGGATGCGCCGGCCGGTTCACTCACGACGAATTTGCGTCTTCGGAGTCGTGCGGGCGGTCGAGCAGCTGGGTGACGAGTGCGCGAGCCGCTGGGCTCGGGCCTCGCCCGTGTGCGGTGGCGAGGTGGATCCTGCGCGCCGCCCACGGCTCGGCGAATTCCATCACCGCGACGCGGCTCATCATCTCATGACTGAGTAGACATTCCGGCTGCACGGTGACGCCCATCCCCGCCTGGACGAGACTCATCGCGACCTCTCCGCTCCGCACGGAGTGCCTGGAATCGAATTGCTCTCCCAGCCGATTCGCTGCGGCACGAAACGCCGGCGCCATCGCACGTGCCGCAATCAGTCTTTCGGGCAACAGATCCTGGAAGGTCACGACCGGCTGCTCAGTGAGCGGGTGACCCAGCGGCACCACCGCGACCAGCCGATCACGACGGTAGGGCGTGACATCCACACCGTCGAGATCGAGTTCGTGTGCGGCCGCGAAGACCCCGAGGTCCGCTTCGCCGCGCGCGACCTGCTGAACGATCTCGGCGTTCTCGGTCTCGCGTACGGCCAGGTCGACGAGGGGGTATTCACGGCTGTACTCGCCCAGTTCCCGCGCCAGGAACGGCACGATGATCGATCGGGCCGACACGATCGTCAGGTCACCCTGCACTCCCTCGGTCAAAGACGCTATCTCGGAGCGCATCTCCTCGAGGTTTCCGAAGATCGTGCGGACGTGTCGTTCGAGGACCGCACCGGCGGGGCTGGGGACTACGCCCCTGGGCCCACGATCGAGAAGCTTGATTCCGGCGATGTCCTCCAGGGCCTGGATTCGCTTGGTTGCCGTGGACGCGGCGATGTTCTCCCGGATCGCGGCCAGACCGATCTGCCGTTCTTCGATCGCGGACAGAAACAGTCGCAACGTGAACAGATCGACCTGTCGAATCAGATGAAGCCTGTTGAACATAGCCATACCGCCCTCACGATCAGCGAAATACGGACTCGACCATGCCAATCACGCCCTGTCCCTCGCGACCGAGATCGTGAGAGACAAGTTTCGAAACAGGGTTGACGTGGCCCAGCTCACTCCCTAGTGTTCCCGATCATATCATCGTAGTTACGAATGGCGCGTTCATATATATGAAAGGCGCAACCGTCGTCCGAAGTGAGAGAAGAGGCTCGACCCGTGACACAGCCACAGGACTCGCTCCACAACGCCCCCAATCCGCCACGCCGGAAGCCGAAGAACGTCGGCCCCGCGGTAGTGGTCGGCACAGCCCTCGAACTGTTCGACTTCTACCTCTATGCATCGATGGCCGCCCTGGTGTTCGGCCCGCTCTTCTTCCCCTCGGAGAACTCCACGGTCAGCACCCTCGCCGCCTTCTCCACGTTCGCCGTCGGATTCCTGGCCCGCCCGCTCGGCGGAATCGTGTTCGGCATCCTCGGCGACAAGATCGGCCGCAAGGCCGTGCTGTCGTTCAATCTCCTGCTGATGGGCCTGGCCAGCGGCTGCATCGGCCTGATCCCGTCGTACGAGACGATCGGAATTGCCGCACCCGTGCTGCTGGTCCTGTTCCGTATCGTCCAAGGCCTCGGTGCGGGCGCAGAGTTCGGCAGCGCCATCGCGATGTCCTACGAGCATGCCGACGCGAAGTCACGCGGACGGCAGGGCGCGTGGCCGGCCATGGGCGTGAGCGTCGGCCTGCTGGCGTCCTCCCTGGCCGTGGCCGCCGTGACGAGCCTCGACAAGGCCGACCTCTACAGCTGGGGATGGCGAATCCCGTTCCTGGCCAGCTTCGTCCTCGTCGGCCTGGGCTACTGGATGCGGCGGAACCTGCCCGAGACCCCCGACTTCGAACGGGTAGCCGCCGAAGCGCAGACCCGCAAGAAGACACAGCCGTTCCGTGATCTGCTGAAGAACCACTGGCGCGGATTGACCGTCGTCGCCGTATCCACCATCGGAGTCAACGGCATCAGCTACATCTTCAAGACGTTCTCACTGTCGTATCTCTCCGAGTTCCGCGACGTCGCCGCCAACGTCGGCGCGTTCGGTATCAGCCTGGCCAGTGCCGTCGCGCTCGTGACCATCCCCCTCGCGGGGCGGCTCTGCGACAGCGCCGGGACACGCCGCATCATGCTGATCGGCGCCGGGTGTGTGGCAGGGCTGGCATTCCCCTTCTTCTGGCTCCTGAACACCGACCGACCGGTCTACATCTGGCTCGCACTCATCCTCACCGTCGGAATCGTCCAGCCCACGCTGCTCGCGGCTTCCGGGTCCTTCCTCGCCCGGCAGTTCCCACCCGAAGTCCGCGCCTCGGGCCTCGGCGCCGGACGGGAAGTCAGCGGCGCACTCGCCGGCGGCCTCGCTCCGCTCGCGGCACTGACCATGGTGTCACTGTCCCCGACCCACTCCACCTGGGGTGTCTCCCTGATCTTCGTCGTCGGCGCGATCCTCATCGCGGGTGCAGCACTCGGTGACCAGTACCGCACCATCAGCATCAGCAACCACACCCCTTCCGCCGAAAGCGCTCCCGCCGTTCGGTGATCCGGCTGGGGCACTGCCCGACGTGGCAGTGCCCCAGTCACCTGTAGGCTGATTCGATCGGTGATCGAGAAGAGGGAGAGCCACGTGCCGCCGGTTACTGGTGAGGCGAAAGAGCATCGCACGGTCTCACGTGTCATGACGATCCTCGAGCTCGTCTCCCGGAGCACGGACGGGTTGTCACTCGCCCAGCTCGCCGCAGCGCTCGACGCCCCCCGCTCCTCCGTGCACTACATCGTGAAGGGCCTGGTCGCCACCGGCTACCTGACCGAGAACGGCGCCTACACCCTTGGTCCCGCAGTGGGCACACTCCTCGCGGCGCACACCCCACAGGTGGACCGGATGGCCCGGGAGAGCATGGAATCGTTGCACCGCCGCTTCGACGAGACGGTCACGCTGTGCATTCAGATCGGGGAATCCGTCGTGAACATCGACATCATCGAGTCGACGCAACCGATCCGCTTCTCGCCCGCACTCCACGTCCGGCGCCCGCTCTTCCCCTCCACCGCCGGCAAGTGCTTCCTGGCCTATGCAGATCAGCGGTTCCGCGACACCTACCTCGACACCCACATCGAGGAGACCGACAAGCGCCTACAGGCACGCGAGGAAATCGACCGCATCGCACGCGACGGAATCGGATACGCGAGCAAAGAGGTGACACCCGACCTCGGCGGCGTTGCGGTCCCGGTGTTCCACCGCGACAAACACGTTGCCGTCCTCACGGTCGCCGGGCCACGAGCCCGCATCGATATCCGACTCGAGGAGATCGCCGACGCCGCGATCACCGAAGCCCGGAACGTAGCCGAGCGCCTGACGGCGCAGTAATTGCGCCGGGACCTCAGGTCGCGGCACTCGAATTCGTTTGCGGGACAGCACCATTCCCCTGACAGAACCCACGGAGATCGACAGCGCGCCGGGCGTTTCCGACCGCGGAGACGGTGACCGAACCGACCACTCCCAGTCGGTCGAACACGAGCCCCGTGCCGACGGAGATGCCGTGTTGCTCGGCCCGGTCGAGTGCGGCCAGTCCGAGTTCGAGGCCCTCCGGCAGACGTGCCAGTGCGAGAGTCACGTCAGCGTTGATGAACTCCAGTCCCGCACTGCCCAAATTGCTGATGACGTTGGCGGCGTCCGCAACGCTCGCGGCCATCTGGAAAGCAGACGGTGGCTCGCCCTCGACCACCGGGATCGCGAACTGCCAGATCTGCTTGCGATCACCGTTCTGCGGTGCGTCCGCGGGCAGGGTCCAGCCCGCACCGTCGCTGCGGTACAACCGTTCGGCAGTCCCCGCCGCCCGCTTGCAGTCGTCAGGTGGCGGCTGCGGGCTGTTGCCCGAATCCCACACGATGCCGTCCGGTGTCGTGGTGGGGCTCAGATACAGTGCGCTGGCCCGCGCGACCGCTTCCCCGTCCTGGCTCAGCACCGCGTCGACGAGGCACAGGCGGCGCCCTTCGCGAACTACGGTGGTCGATGTGACGGACGGTGTCATCCCCGCGGGACGGAAGAGGTCGAGGGTCCACCGAACCGGCTGAAGGTCCTGCCGCCCGAGTTCCTCCACAGTCTTCTCGGTGGCACGGGCAAGAGCCCCGCTGACGGCCATGCCGCGCATGTGCCCACTGCCCCAGCCACTTCCGGCGGTTGATTGGGGCACGTATTCCTCGGACCGAACGTCGCGACCGGGCGCCAAGCGAAAGAAGGCGGACGTCATCCTCGATTCTCCTCTTCTTCGTTTTCGAATCGGAACGATCTCATCGCATATTACGGACCGTGGCAGTGTCACGACGAAAGGGATCCAAGAAGCGCCGACTCCCACCGTCGGCCTCGATGACCAGAATTCTTTCGCAGATTATCCTCGGTGCGAAACCGCGTCAATTTCGCATTTTCGAATCATCTATTTCTCGGGAGCGAAGCCTCTTTTTTCCATTTTACGAACCGGC
>NZ_JBHUSF010000068.1:0-34162 GCF_042673295.1 Rhodococcus sp. NPDC057014 | reverse complement strand
ACTTCGCCGGTTTCCTCCACCTCGCCGCCGCACTCACCTGCTTCAAGAAACTCCCCACATGAGACACCCTCTAAGCACGACCGCCCGCCAGGGCGACTCTCCACCCGCAGCCCGAAGAAGGTACCGATGCGAACCACCACCCCGCACATCAGCGCCACGACGCCCGACGAGATCCGGGACGCCTACCGCACCGTCCTCGGAAAGTTCTGTACCGGTGTCGTCGCCGTCACCGCGCTCGACGACACCGGCAACCCCGTCGGACTGACGGTCGGCTCCTTCAGCTCCGTCTCCCTCGACCCCGCCCTCGTCGCGTTCTTCGTCGGCCGGGGTTCCACGACCTTCCCCAAGGTCGCCGCGTCCGGGCGCTTCTGCGCCAACATCCTCGCCGCCGACCAACACGAACTCGGCCGCGCCTTCGCCCGCAGCGGCACCGACAAATTCCACGGAATCGACTGGACCCCCGCCACCACCGGATCACCCCGCCTCGCCGGAGCCCACGCCTGGATCGACTGCCACATCGACCTCGTCCAACCCGTCGGCGACCACGACCTCGTCGTCGGCCGTGTCGTCGAACTCGGCGCCACCGACACCCCCGACCCGCTGCTGTTCTACACGTCCACTTTCCACCAGCTCACACCCGCGAGCCCCGCATGAACACCGTCGAACAGTGCCTCGAGCGGCTGCGCGCCGGGAGACCGATCCTCGTCCTCGACGACAAAAATCGTCAGAACGAGGCCGATCTCGTGATGGCCGCGCAGTTCGTCACCACCCAGGACGCCGCGTACTTCCTCCGGCACACGTCCGGCTTCTTCGGCGTGGCGATGCCCGCCGAACGAACGCGCGCGCTCGGTCTGCCCCTGATGGTCGGGGATCCCACGAACCCGCTGGGCACCGCGTTCACCGTCAGCGTCGACGCCGCCACCGGCACCTCCACCGGCATCAGCGCCGCCGACCGGGCCCGCACCATCCGCCTGCTCGCCGACCGCGAGACCGTCGACACCGACCTCACCAGGCCCGGCCACGTACTCCCGCTTCGTGCCCGCGACGGCGGAGTCCTCACTCGGCGCGGCCACACCGAAGCAGCCGTCGACCTGTGCACCCTCGCCGGTCTGTCCCCCGTCGGACTGATCTGCGCGGTCACCACCGCAGACAAACGCGACATGCTCCGCGGGGACGACGTGCGCGCGTTCGCGGTCCGCGAGAACCTGCCCGTCGTCACCATCGAAGACCTGGTGAACTACCGGCGCCGCAAGCTGAGCATCGAACGCTGCGCCGACGCCGAAATCCCCACCGACCACGGCACCTTCACCGCCATCGCCTACCGCTCCGCCAGCGGCGTCGAACACCTGGCCCTGGTCTTCGGCGACCCGGCCGGCACCACCGCCCTCACCCACCTCCACAGCGAATGCCTCACCGCCGACATCCTCGGCTCACGGCGCTGCGACTGCGGCGACCAACTGTCCGGAGCGCTGGCGAGGATCGCCGACGCAGGCGCCGGCGTCGTTCTCTACTTTCGCGGGCATAAAGGCCGCGGCATCGGGCTGGCCGCGAAAATCGCCGCCTACCAACTCCAAGACCACTTGGGCCTCGACACCGTCGACGGCCGCGACTACACCGACGCCGCAGCCATCCTCCGCGACCTCGGCAGCGACCGCATCGACTTACTCAGCAGCAACCCCGCCAAAACCGCCGGCCTCGCTACCTGCGGTATCGAGATAGCCGGCACCACTTCTTAAGATCCCGAACTGGCGCCTCGCGCAACGCACGCGCAACTCTTCCTAGCCTCGGTCGGAGTCCCTGTCGTCCCCCGATCACGTCCACCCGTCCGACGCGGGGGCGTCGGAAATCAGATAGGCCCACGCGAGGATCGGTAGCATTCCATTGTCCGAGTCGGGTCACTTCGGTGCCGGAGCATAGAGGGTCGCGTGTTCATTACGGGGTTTGTGGGTCAGCCAACTACAACTGGAACGTATTTTAGAAACATCGATGGCCTTTTGCGGCTCATTTCACAACAACGAGTCACCGATCTCGAGGCCGCAGTTGCCTATGCATCCTGGTCGGGTGTCGAGTATCTCAAGCAAGAATTGACGGCGGGCGGGTTGTTGGGACGCTGGGACAGAATTCGTAAACGTATGCTCGTCGGGATTGATTGGTGCAGGTCAGACCCGGGTGCCTTCGAACAACTCGTGGGGCTTGGTGTCGACCTCAGGATTTTTGATGGCGACCGCGTCGCGACCAGGGACGGGTGTGTACCTTACGTGCCCTGGCATCCGAAGAGGTTTGCCGTCAAGGGCGCTGGTATCAAGGGTGCATTGACAGGCTCAGGAAATCTATCTCGAAACGGGCTCAGCCTTGGCCATGAGGCCGGTACGTTGTTGATCGTCAGTCGACCGACCAACTCGGCCGAACGTCAAGCAATGAGGAATCTCGAAGAGGCAGAGCGGTGGTTTGATGATCACTGGAAATCAGCTTCCCCCATCGCAAGGATTCTAAGTAACTACCGGATGCAACACCGGCGAACCCAGCGAGTAATGGGTGGCGTTACTGATGATGCGAGTGCTCCATCAGACCGCGTTGGGCGCCTGAGGGGACTGACCGCCGAGCAACTTCGAGCTTTGCTCTCAGCCGAGAACTACTGGGTCGAGGCAGGCACGCTAAGCAAGAATCTTGGCCCGAATTCTCCTGGGAACCAGTTGATGACCTCGGCCATGACGCGCACGTTCTTCGGCGCGACTGCTGACGATGTGGTCAAGAACACGACGGTATGCCGGGTGATTTTGCAACACCCAAACCATGCAGAACTCGAAGTCGAGGTTTCCGTCAGATACAGCGACAACTCGATGGACGTCATCGGGCTTCCGAAACCACAGTCCCCGTGGCCAGCGAGCTACGACGGCATGACGCTGAAGTTTCAAAAGATTGCGCAAGGCAAGTCCAGGTTGTTCGTTCTGGAGGTTCGAGACCCCGCAAGTGCAAATGAATGGCGAAACTCCTCTGCTGGACAGCAAACGGAGTACACCATGCAGAGCGGGCGACGCTGGGGAGTCTTCTGAGGAATCGAAGTCCTCGAGCGACGCCGGTGTCGGCAGGCGCGCAAACCGCAATCGTCCGGCGAGTCGGCGGGCCTCGGTGGCGTCGACCTCGATCGAGAGCAACTCCTCCAGGGTGGCGGTCATCGACAAGTTGGTCTGTTGCGCGCGATCGAGGACCGCGGGCAGGGCTTCGGCGGCATCGTGGAGTTTGAGCACTGCCAGGTGCCCGCGCAGGCGTTGGTAGAGGCTGGCCGCCTCGGCGGTGTTCGGCGCCGGCACCGCATCGGGGATCGGGGTGGTGGTCAGACGAGGGTGTTCCTTCCGCGGGCGGCCCGCTCGTAGGTGGCCAAGTCGATGACCGTCGATGCCGTCGGCGACGGCGAGGGTGAGGGTTCGGCTTCACTCGATGTCGGCGTGGTCGTTCCGGTGATGTTGCGGCGCAATGCTTCCGCTGCGGTGATCGACTCGGGTCCGGGTGGGATCCGTTCCTAGCGGCGGTGCGGACGGCCACCGGACCCAATGGCGGCCATAGCCGCCTGCTCGAGGGCGTAGACCTGCCCGTGGTCGCGGACCATGATCCCGGCGCCGTCCGGGGCCAGGCGGTGCCGGGCGATGGTGATCTGCGCCGCGGTGACGATGTCGATCACCTCAGACCCGAGCACCCGGGTGACGGTGACCGGCGCCGACGCCAGCTCCGGGGCACCGAGTACCGGTTGCCGCGGTAGGACACCAGCGCCTGCCGCGATGCGGTCCGGGGTTCGGGGAGGATCGCCGGATACGGCGCCGCCGGCAGCGCGGTCAACGGTTCGGCGGCCGCCACCGTCGCCACCGAGGCCTTGCCGTCGGAGGTCAGACGCAGACGGGTGTCGCCGCGCACCCGCAGAACTCGTCCAACTTCTGTTGGGCTTGTTCGACCGTGAGATTGTCCGGCAGGATACGCCACCACCGTTGGACGGCAGTGTGATTGGCCTCCTCTACCACACCTTTGCGGTTCCCGGCTTTGGGCGGACAGATCGCCACCGAGACGCCGTAGTGCTTCGCTACGCCGGCGACGCTCGCGGTCACCCGGCCCGACTCGGGATGGCAGACGGTGGCCATCCGATCGAACCGCCACACCCTGGTCACACCGCCGAGTCGGCGGCTGACCCGGTCGAGGCCGTCGACCAGATGCGGTTGGGTCATCGCCGGAGCCAGGATTCCGCCCCAGCGCCCCGAATGCGCCAGGGACCCGACCAACAGGTGCGCCGCCCCACCCCAGCCCCAGAGGCGGGTGGATTCGGCAGATCGACCCAGTCCCACTGGGTTTCCTCGCCGGGCGGATGGTCGATCACCGCGTTTGCCCGATCTGTGGCGGATCTGCCGGGTCAGCGTCGGATACGACAACCGGTAGCCGAGGTCCTCGAGCTCGTCGCACAGGGTGCGGGCCCACAGGTGCGGGTCCTCGGCCAGTCGGCACGTGACGTACTCGACGAACGGTTCGAAGGGGTTCTCACGTGCGGGTTTGCGGATACCGGGGGTGGTGACGCCGTTGATGTGGTTGCGGATGGTGCGGCGGTTGCCGGTGTGGCAGGCGATCGCCGAGATCGTCCAGCCCTGTTTGTGCAGTGCGTGTACTTCCACGTCTTCCTCCCATGTCAGCATGAGATTGCGGGTCTCCCTCGAATCGCTGGTGTCTGGTCAGAGACCACCAGCATCGAGGGAGACGCGCCCTCATCGGCGGAGCCACACGGGTGAGCACTTTTGGTAAGCAGAACTGAGGATTTATAGCGAGCGTCGTCATAACGATGCCACCCCGTGCCCTGCGGGATGTCCCGTGCATCGATCAAGCGGTTGGATCTGGCCGGGCACGCCAGGAGCGGCTATTGCGCCTCCCATTCGGGCTTCCACTGGGGCGGAAAGCTGTACCTGATCTGTACAGGCGGCGGGATGCTGATCATGTGGTGTTCGTAGAACCCCTAAGCTCGGTGAACGCGAGGTGGCGACTGCACTGCTTGAATGCAGTAATCACACAATTCTCCCCGGCGACACGCTTCAAGGAACTAATCAACTAGTGAATTGTGGAACTAATACCTCGGCTTCAGCGTTCGCAGGTCAGCGTCATACTCATAGTGCACAATGTCGCCTGACCTGATGAACTCAATCGCCCGGTCGATGATTGGCAGCGGAACGACGTACCACTCGGAGGGCTCGTACACGCGGCCATCTTTGCCGACCTGGTTCACACTGAGGCGAACCTCGCTGAACACACGGTGCAATAGGTGCTCAAGAGCCGAGGTCTTGAGGTTGTAGGTGCGGTAGCTCGCGACGATCTCGACCGGCGCCATGAGGTACGTGGGCTCGTGCTCAGCGCCAGCGATGCGCTTCTCGACAGTGCCGCGAGAGAAACCGATCTTGTATAGGTCCGCCACCGAGGAGATCTGCGGGTCGTCACTCAGAGAACGCAGGACGTAAACGTACCCCGTCGCTCTGTCATCAGCGAGGATGCTGTCGAATTTTGTCTGTACGACCGCGTAACCTTCCTCTTCGTAAAGGCGGGTCGACAATGACTGTCGGTACATCGACGATTCGGTGCCGTTCTCGAAGATGCAACGAAGGCGCTGCTTCGTCCGTCCAGAAGCGCTGGTCTCCGCTGCGCCGACGCCGGCAACGAACACCATGATGCCTGACAGCACGAAAAATGCGCCTTCAACGATCTGGCTAAGCCCTCGGAATGTCATAAGCGTGGAAGTTCCGTCAGCAAGTTCCGCGTGCTTCTGCACGAATAACGGCGCAAATGAATCGAAGTCGTTGCTCTTAACGCGCTGCGCGATCTCATCAGGCTCGTTGCGCTGCACCCGAGTCGGCAGGTCGGAGGTGTCTAGCAACCCGGTAGCGTCGTTGAGTAGGTCGGTGTCATCACCTTCGAGCAATTCTTCGAGCGAGGCAGGCGCTTCGGGATCGGCAAGAAGGCCAAACTCATCGAGGTGCGTTAGCTTAGCCGTCTTATCCTCGTCTGCCCGCATCCCATCTAGTCGTGCCCCAAGCTTGCGCTCTGCGATGTCTCTGGTATCGGGGCTGGGTGCCCGCCCGTGCTCACGGTAGAAATCCGCGATCTCGACAAACGACCGCTCCAGCCGGTCGGCGGCACTAGCTCTGGTGGGCTTTTCGGGGGTGTCGAGCAGGCCATCGTCGTCGGCGTCGAATAGGCTCTTGAGTTCGTCTGAAATCATGATTGCTCCAGCCTCTGTCCCGACTGGTGCTCACGCTTCTTCTTGCGGAGGAAGAGCAATGCCTCAGCGTACCTCTTCTCCGTCGGGTCGTCGCTGCGAATGTCGGGTTGACGCCGATTCACCTTGGCAAATTGTTGGATCTTTGGCCATAGCAGGAGCGCCTCCTCCTCGGTTATCGCGATCCTAGTAGTGATGATCGTGTCCTGGATTACGCGAAGTACTTGCGTCGTGACCGACTTGGACAGCACTTCGAATGCCCGCTGGAAGGGGTTGACTTTGTCGATCAGGTTGATGTCAATGTCGTCGATGTCGACGAACTTATTCTGCATCAATATAAAACGTCGGTCGCCGACGGGCTTGACTTCTCCGTTCTTGATCACGGAGTCGACAACGACCTGTTGCCGGAGTTCCTCGACCTGGGATTCGTTGAGGTCTGGATAGCGTTCGCGGATGATCTTCGGGATCAGCACCTTATTGGTTACCTCGGCGTCGAGGTTGCCTGCTGCCGCCTTCGCGAACGTATCGTCTTGAAGAATCGTCGCCTTCAAGTCGTTCAGGTCTGTCTCAACAATCTGCTTTACGCGGTTGCTTGACGGCTCCTTGAATCCCTTAATCCGCAGCTCCCCGGGCTTGGGGGTGTCGTCGTTGCCGCTTTTAGTCTTGAAAGTAAAGTTCGGCGCGAGAACCTGCTCCATCAACAGTGACGCCGTGATGGCCTTGAGCATGTTGTTAACCGATAGTTTGACCTCATCGGTCGTAGCATCCGGCTGGGCGATCAAGTTCGTAAACTGGGCGTGCTGCTTGCCGAAACTGTCGCGAGTAACCCGGCCGATGATCTGGATGACCTCGGTGAGCGAAGCGCGGTAGCCGACCGTAAGCGCATGTTCACAGAATGGCCAGTCGAAGCCTTCCTTCGCCATCCCGAGGGCGATAATAATGTCGACGGCGCCTCGGTCCTTCGACGCGACCGTACTCAGGTAGTGCAGGGTTTCGGCGCGCTCAAGCTGGTCGGTATCGTCGACAAGGTCTGCCACCCGGACAATCTGTCCGTTGTCCCGGCGCCGCACACGCAGAATGCCCGAATCCTCCTGATTGACCACCTCACCGATCGCATCGAGGATGAAGCCAACCTCCTCGATCTTGTCCTTAGTTGACTCGCCGCTGTTGACGTTCGGAATGTGGATGAGTGTCTTCTTGTCAAGGTCGAGTACGTCGCTAATCGCGCTCGTGTAACGCCCCTGATAGAAGTGATGCCCGATGCCGAGCGACTTCAGGTGCTCGTAGCCGTTGAGCTGGTCGTAGTAATTGAAGGTAACGGGCGTGAACTTGGCCTCATCGTCCGGCAGGAGCACCGGAACCGAATCGCCGCGGAAGTAGGAGCCGGTCATTGCAACAATGTGTGCATCCGAGCCAGCCATTACGCCCTTCAGAAGATCTCCGAGTCGATTGGTCGATGTATCCGCCGAGACATGGTGGAACTCGTCAATAGCGAGCACCGTACCGTCGAACGCGGAGGCCGGGAGCCTCTCGTAGGCAAAGCGCAGCGTCGCATGCGTACACACGAGGATCGCATCGGAACCACTGAGAAAATTGACGAGATGCTGCACCTTGCTACTAGACGAGGCAGGCGTGCACAGGTTGTTCGTGTCCGTCACATCCCAATCGGCGAAGAACCCTCCGCGGGTGAGTTTAGTGCTCGCAAACGACCCACCAATCGACCGCTCAGGCACTGCGACGACAACTCTTTTGCGATCCTGATTGAAGAGCTTATCGAGAGCAACGAACATGAGCGCACGCGATTTGCCCGAAGCGGGCGGAGCCTTCACCAGCAAATACTGCGCAAAACGCTCGGCGAACACACGCTGCTGCATTTCGCGCATCCCGAACACATCGGTGTGGATGCTGCTGCCAGTCCGTTCGTACTCCACGTCGACAATGTTTACGGGCTTCACGGCATTCACCTTCGAGCCTCCTCAGCAGTCATCTGCTCATACATACCGAACAGGTACGACAGCCGCTCCTCATCGCTGTCAAACCCGCGCTTTCGATAGATCGCGTCCACGACCTCATCCAGTTGACGATGAGCGACGCGAAGATCGTCGGGCATCAGGTCAGATCCGTACAACTCGGCCAGCGTCCGCTCCGAGTGGTACTCGCGCACATCCAGCACTCGAAGCGCGGACTCCGTCAGGCGCTCATTCGAATGCTCGGACAGATTCGGCACCGGGAAGTTGTTATAGACGATCGTGGCCGAGTACCGAAAGTCAGTCTTGAGCCGCCCGGCAACTGCTCGGGTCCAGACCATATGCATTCGCGACGTCAGCAAGGCGAACACCCACGGCTCGGCGTCGTACACGGCATTTGCCGCATCAGAGATTATTGTGTCCTTATCCAGGTATCCGATCGGGATATATTCGCGGTTCTCCGACGAAACTCTCGGGACGATGATCGACTCGGTCGGCTTATAGCTGATCTGTACGAACCGGTGAGGCTTTGCAGCATATGCAGCAGTGCTGCCAGCCTTACTCTCCGACCTACTCCTAGCCACCCGCTCAAGCCGCTCGTTGATCACGCTAACTGATCGCGCAGCGCTCGCAGCACCATCTTCAATCCAAATGCAGTATCTCTCGATTCCGTTAATGTGCTCGGCAGAACCCACGTACGCCTTAATGAACTTCCCGGCCCCTGGATCATGATCAAGGATTCTCCGCCTGTCTTCTGGAAGGAGGATCAGCCCGCCGCCGTCCCGGGGCATCGAACCGAACACCATCTGAGGGCGGGAGGCACCTAGGGGCGCCTTGCGTCGCTCAATCAGAACTGAGGGACCGTCGGCGAGGTACCCGTTGATGTTCGAGGCCTCGATCCGAAGATCCGCAGTATACAGGTACTTTATCCCAGTCCTCACGTTCCGGAGGTTGATCACCGCTACTGTGACTCCGGCGTTGCGCTTGGCGTTGTTCTCCCATTTGAAGGAGGTGTAAGCGAAACCAATCTCCAGCCCCCCATCGAAGAGCATCGGGAACATCAGCCCTACATGCTCCCCCTGGGACACGGAGTTGGTCGTAACGAATGCGAGTTCCGCCTTCGTGCCAGCTATGTAGTCAGCACCCTTTACAAACCAGAGGGCGATGTAGTCTAGGTTCTTCGAGAATGGCCGAGCACCGAAGACATAGTTGAAGTCGGCCTTTTGGTCTTTGGTTTGCACCTTCGCGCCAGCGTAGGGGGGATTGCCGATGAGGTAGATCTCTTCCCCGCCACTGTTGGAGCAGACTGCGGTCCAATCCACGCGGGCCGCATTGCCCTGCCTCACACGGCCTGCCTCCTTCAGCGGGATGAGCGGCAGATCCTTGTGAAATTTGTCCTTAAATTCCAGATTCATTTGGTGCTTGGCGATCCAAAGCGACAGGATCGCCACCTCGACCGCGAAGTCATCGAGCTCAATGCCAAAAAAGTTCTCGATGTTGATTCGAGACTCGAAGAAGAGCGCAGAGTCTTCCACCTTGAGCATGCTGAGACGCTCAAGGATGGCATGCTCCAACTTGCGCAGTTCCTTGTACGCGATGACGAGGAAGTTCCCGGAGCCACAGGCCGGGTCGAACACCTTGATGAGGCTGATCCGACGCAGCAGGGCATCGAGTTTTGGGACGCTGTCGAAGCTCGCGTTGAATTGTTCCCTAAGCTCATCTACGAACAGCGGCTCAATCGTCTTAAGAATGTTGGGCACGGAGGTGTAGTGCTGACCGAGGTCGGAGCGCTGCCCTGGTGTCACAACCGCCTGAAACATCGATCCGAAGATATCTGGATTGATCTCGCTCCACAGCAACCGCCCGCTTGCAAGCAGCAGGTCGCGAGCCTTCTTGTTGAAGACCGGAACCGTATGATGGTCCTTAACAGTAAACAGGCGTCCATTAACGTAAGGAAATCCAGCCAGGTGCGGGGGCTTCAGCGACGGGTCGGCCGTGTCTAGAGCAGTGAAGAGATCGGTCAAGAATTGACTGACGTCGGACCCATCTGGCTGAGTCAGAGCACCAACCGCTTCGGTGAACTGCCCCTCCTCGAAGATCCCGGTGTCCTCGGCGAAAAAGCAGAACAGCAAGCGTGTGAAGAAGACGTTGAGCGCATGGCGGCCCGACGAGCCCTGCAGCTCCGGATTGATCGCGATGAGTTCATCAAAGAGCCGGGCCATACGCTCGGCGGCCTTTACGTCTGCATGCGCCTCGGCGACGTACTGCGCCTTCTCCATGCCTGCCCATGGCAGGAAAAACGTGAAATGCTTATCGATGTCCGAAATCGGTATTGCAAGAGTCTCGTTTGTCTTCGTGTCAACCGCGAGGAGTTCGATGTAGTCGGTCACCATTACGAAACGGGTACTGTATCGCACGACAGTCGTTGAAGAGCGCAGTTCGTCGATGACCGCGTAGACATCCTCGTCCGTTGGCTTGAAGTAGACGATGTTCTTTTGCGCGACCTCGACGAGTGAGTCGTTCGCGATGTTCAGTGAGCCATTACGAAGGCGGGTGATGTTGCTGGCCGAACGACCGTACGCGGCAAGCAGGTCGAAAATGAACTCGCGATCGTAAGTCTTGCGACCGCCCAGCGGGCGTACTCGCTCTTCGACAGACTTCAGATTCAGTCGCATCAGCGGATTCCTCTAGCAGGACGGAGTGCCCAACTCAGCGCAGAGGGTGCAGCAGACCGCCCAGTAAGCCGTGGCTTAGTCATGTCTCATCCACCGCCCCGGCTCGTCCGCTCCGCACCCACTTGTCAACCTCGGTCACTTGGAACTTCCAAAGGCGCCCGACCCGATGGGCCGGTAATCCCTTTTCGGCGATCCAGAGGTACACAGTGTCCTTCGTGATGCCCAGATGGGCAGCGATGTCGTCAGCGGAGAGCCAATGCTCTGTCACCATGAGACCTTCCGTCAGCGTCCGACCCAGAGCAGTTCAAATGGCGGCGTCACCACCATCCCCACCGGGTTTTTCCGATCCTAGCCGAGCTTCGGCCACGGAGGTGCCGTCGAGCCCCACCTTATTGATCCCCGCACCCGCATCTCCAGGGTCGGGCGTCTTGACCACGTGGTGGCAACAGCTTCGCCACCGCAGCCCACGCCATCGTGCGTTCCTCCCTTGAGTGACGTTGGTCGGTCTCTCGAAGAATCACGCGATTGCCGCTTTCATTGGGTTACGACGCGCCGGTCAGATTCGGATTCGGTTCGTACTTCATCTTCATGGACGCAACCCTGCCCGCAAGGTCCCGTAGCAGACCGGAAGGGCTGACTCATGTGATCCTGCCACCCATCCGTTGGGTTTGACCGTCACGGGTTGTGTCGGCCCCTTCCGGTCTGTATTCGCGGAGTAACTGACCAGAGGCGTGACCCAGCTACTGTGAGAGGTGCGCGTGAAGTCGGAGTGCCCTCCGCGGCTTGCCCGATCGAGCAGAGAAGGGAGCCGCCTTGAATCGGTATCGACTTCCACAGAACCCGCCAAAACACGACCGCGGTCGACCCGGCCACCAACACCGACCCCGGCTCGATCCGTGTCGACGCCGCCCCGCCGGCAACAAGCTGCTGATCGTATGGACCACGTCTGGCCGAAGTGGACCCGGGGCGAACAGAGAAGGCCTATGGCCTCGGCCCATGCGATCGGCCGATGGCACCGATTAACCCGCCGATCTGAACCTTTCGTAGCTCGCCTCTAGCAGTTCCCGATCTGGCCGCTCGGCGCGCACAGATGGAATGACCATGAGCTTCTGACCGTGTCGTTCTTTCAACCCATATTCGAGCATCGGCCCATCAATCTCGATGAGCAGGTCCTGTCGAATTTCGACCACAAGGTCAGGTCGGATACCCAGAATATGCGCGTCGAATGCCGCATGGTGAATCTTGCACATCGCGAGCCCATTTCGAACAGATGCGATGCCTCCATCATCGGAGTCTGGAACGATGTGCGCCGCGTCGAGAAGTTGGCTGTGCCCGAGCGCGCACACCGCGCAACGTGTGCCGTAAGCGCGCATCACAGTGGACCGGAACACGGGCTGATGCAAACGCCGCTTGGTCTCCGCCACAATGTATCGGCGGAGATGCTCCTCCACAGGCGATTCCGTCCGATGCAAATCACGCGCCACTTCCGTTGCGACCACGAATTGATGCTGCTCTGCCTCCTCAGCGACAATGAATACAGGGTAGATCGGCTGAAAGCGGCTCGGACCCACACCATAGAACCAGATGAGCGGGACCTTCAGCTCCATCGCCGCACGAAGACCCCGGTTGTCCATGTTCTCGGGATCCTTCCCTGACCACTTGTAGCGAAGGAGCCCATCTGCACCGACCGTATCCTCGTACGGTCGTTCTTCACCAGCGCGACGGTACGTGGTGCTGATCGACAATGCGGACGCGAGCTGACGTGGCTTGCGAATACCGCGAGTGGGATCCATCAAACGGAACATCTCGCCGTCGATAGTGAAGTCGAGCAGTTCCTGCCTACTGATCGAATCGAGACCGTCATTTGTGCGGACTGCCAGAAATCTCATCGCCTCGCTACGCAGACGCGTATCAAAATCCGGTGCAACATCGGCACCCTGAGAGATATCCGCAATCAACTGTTCCTCCACATATTCTGTTTTCCCGCCGCTATTCACATTGAGTCGTAGAAGGGTCGCAGGATGTCTGCGACTGGGTCCTCTTTCATTGCTTTCAACAACTTGGACTCGATCTGCCGGATTCGTTCCCGCGTAACGCCATAGATCTTCCCGATTTCGTCGAGGGTGTACGGATCCGATCCCGTCAGCCCGTACCGGAGCCGGATGACTTGGGCGTCCCGCTCGGACAGCGGGGAGAGCACCGATTCCAGCGTTTCATAGAAATTCCTGCGCTCCGCGACTTCTTCTGCAACGACGGCCAGGTCATCCTCGAAGTCGAGACCGTTGTGTTCGGCATCGTCGATGAGCACATCAAGACTCAGCACCCGTTGGTCGTACTTTTCCAGATCGCCGATGTGTTCGATTGTGGTATCCAGCGCAGTCGCGAGCTCACTCGGCGTCGGCTCCCGCCCGGTCTCCTTAGTCAGGCGAGCACGCTCCTTGCCCAGCTGGTCGATCTGCTCGACCATGTGCACCGGGATGCGAATAACCCTGGACTGGTCGGCCAAGGCACGAGTGATCGCCTGCCGAATCCACCACGTCGCGTAGGTCGAGAACTTGAATCCGGTCTTGTAGTCGAACTTCTCGACGGCCCTGATCAATCCCAGGTTGCCTTCTTGAACGAGATCGAGAAGATCGAGCCCCCTGCCCTGGTACCGACGAGCGATCGATACGACCAACCGCAAGTTCGCGTCGAGGAACCGCCTCTTTGCACGCTGTCCCTCACGACACATCCGATGCAGGTCGCGGTGTCGCTGGTCGGACAACTTCTCGCCGGCGGCCTCGGCCTCCTCCAGGAGATAAGCCGCATATAGCCCGGCCTCGATCCGCTGCGCGAGCTCGGATTCGTCTCCCGACCCGAGTAGGGAGCGCTTCTTGATCGACTTCAAATACGCGCGAATCGAGTCGACAGTCTCATACTCGTCGACATCAGTGGCCGCCTCTGCACCTGGACCGCTGTCGTCCAATTCGGGAGGAAGGGCAGTCTTGCTGTTGCTTGCGTTGTCGACGACACCCGGTTTTGGACGCGGACCCGCCTTCTTCGAAGGTCGCTTGGGCTGTGCGGCACTCTTCTTTTTCGCAGGACGCTTCTGTTGCGGCCGTGGTTGCGGCGGTGGCGCGAGCTTGGGCGACTGTGGCGTCGGAGGACGACACGCCGGCTCGACGGAGAATCCATCGAGTCCTTCGACCACGGGCTCGACATGGGAAGCCCGAACCACGACGGTGACGTCGAGTTCCCTGAGCGAACGAGCCAGCTGCTCGAACGCTCGATTCGAGCCGGCGTAGTAACGCACGGCGTCGGGATGACCGATCTCGACTCGCCTGTCCGACCACACTTCGCGGTCGAAACTTCGCTCGATGATGCGGACGATTCCAAACTCGGAAGTTGTTCCGACCGTGAGCCGTACTTCACCGATCTCCGAAATTGGCAATCGCCGCGGCGCAGTGGCAAATGACAACGCCACTGACGGCGCGAGATCTTCCCGTGTTATCCAGACGTACCCGTCGTGCAGAACTACCTGCCCGTCAAAGCCGTCGTACCGATCGACTGTCACCATGCTTACCGCAGCACATCGCCCTTGGTGGCGCGGGCCTGCACCCGCTCCACTATCCGATCGATCAAGCGCGGCGGTGTCTTCCAACGCATCGCGGCTTTGTCATAGTTCATAGAGTGCTCGGTGACGATGTCCTTCAATTGCTCCGCGTTCAGCGTCTTCAATCGTGCCCGCAGGCCGGCTTCACCGGATACCTCGAACACAGCGAACGGATCAAGGACACCCTTGGACCGCGTAGTAGTCGTGTTACGCGGGGCGGCAGGCTGGGGTGGGGCTGGGGTCGCGTGAATGCCACCCACGGTGAGTGCCTCACCCAGCGCCTTCGCAAACCGTGGCGTACGCCTTGCTTCGTCTGCGACCGCCCGGACCATTCGAGCCAGGGCCACCGCCACCTCAGGATTGGCCTTGCCGAGCGTCACCAACGACGTCTCCGCATCGGAAGTGACCCGCCGCAGTCGCAGCTCGTCGACCGTCAGGGCTCTCCCGCCTGTCACTTCTACGCCCATCCCAACCTCACCTTTGCCGTAGCCATGAAATCCTGTGCCAGATCCCGCAGTGCGATGAACTGACCGTCCGCTCCGTACTTCTGTCGGAGAGTGCCGAAGTCCGCATACTCTGCAGCCGCCGCAATCTGATTCGCCTCCGGGATCAGGGATGGGAACACCATCGTGATGTCCCTTCTCCGGTTCAGGTCATCAACCGTGTTTCGGTGGACCGTCGACGCCTTCCGGTACTTGGTGATCACTACACCCAACTCCACGATTGGCCGTCCCCAACGCTCACCGAATTGCGCGATCCGTTTCTGAACCGGACCGATCCCGTAGGTCGACATCACATCGGGAATGGTGGGAATGATGTACGCATCCGCGCAACGTAGACCGTTCAGCGTGATGGTCTCGAGGTTCGGTGGGCAGTCGATCAGCACGTAGTCGTACTGATCGATGACGGGCTTCAAGGCGTGCAGGAGGATGCCCGTCGCGTCACCCGACGCGAACCCTGCTCCCGCGACCCTTTCGTGCAGACCAATCATTTTCAGCGAAGACGGAAGGAGATCCACCGTCCGCACCTTGCGCAACGGCGACACAGAATGCTGGATGATGCTCGATACGTCGAACTCGAAGGCGCTGCCGCCAGCTGACATCGCCCGCTCGAACAACGCCGCCAAGGTGAGGCTCTGTGAGTCGAGCTCACCCCAGCGACTCTCCCCAATCATCATCATCGTCAGGTTGGCCTGGGGGTCGAGGTCGATGAGCAATACCCGTTGCCCGAACTCACCGGACAGCATCTCGCCGAGGGCAGCCGTAGTCGTAGTCTTCCCCACCCCACCCTTGAGGTTGATGGTCGCGACCACGTGCGTCATGACGGCCCTTCCCTGCTGCAACTTTCAACAATGCACAAACTAGCGTGTGGATCCGACACGGACTGGCACCGCGCCTACAGCAGGTTCGCCAGCACGTCGGCAACGTCGGGCTTCTCGAGCCGACTCAGCGCGGCGAACTCGATCCGGCCGACGTCGACCGCCGTCAGCGCGAGCGTCGCGGCTACCTCCGTCCGACTCATCGGCGGGTGACCACCTAGCCCGAACCGCAAGATCACGACACCAACTTGGTCAGGTTCGAGCACCGACAATCCTGTCAACACAATGTCGAGGTCGTCGGCACGTGGGTTCTCCGCGACTCGGTTCAGGACAACCCGCAGCTCAGAGCCGGCAGAACCGAGAGTGACCGCCGCGGACTCCACAGAGTCTGTCTCTCCCACCAGTCGCTCGGCAGTTTCCCGATAAACGTCGTCGGCCGAATCCGCCGGTAATCCGTCGAGCGACTCGACCCCACCGAGCCAATCACGAAGAACGTCCGCCGCCTGATCCGCATCGACGGTGATCAGATCGGACGCGATACCCGTCAGCTGTTCGAGAAACGTGCCGTGAGCACCCAATTCCGGGTCCTCCGCACTCCCCTTGGCGAAGAGTACGAGGAAGGACGCGTGTCGGCCATCCTGCTTCGGACGAATGATGCGACCCATCCGCTGGATCATCTGCCGCCGACTCTTGCTGCTGGCGAGGATGACGCCCACATCAGCTTCCGGAACGTCGACACCTTCGTCCAACACCTTTGGGGCAACCAAGGCCTTCATTGCCCCGCTCTTGAACGCACCCAGTAGCGTGGTGCGGTCGGTTCGGGACAGGTCACTCGTATACGGCGCCGCGAGAACGCCCTCCTCAAGAAGCACCTCCGCAGCCGCACGCGACGATTCCTTGGTCTCGGAGAACAGGATGCTACGTCCGGTCTGTGCCAGCACTCCCCCGAGCTCTCGAACGGTCTCGAGTTTTCCTGTTGCTGCCGCGAGTAGTGCACGCCGCTGCGAGAACGCACGTAGGTAATTCCTGGCCGCCCACGTGGCACGATCGCCGCTGCCTTCGCTGAGTTGCTGTACCTCGCGCATGAATTCGCCGAAAGGCTCCCCCGTGCAGCCGTACTTGTGGATCAGGTTGCCGCGCTCACGCTTCGCCGTTTCGTCGAGCTCGGAGTAGGCACCCTGTTCCACCTCCGAGAACGGTACGGCAACCAACATCACCCGGACCGGGGCGAGAATGCCATCGCGGTGCCCTCGGTCGTAGTCGCATCCCGAGATGACAGCCTCGAAGTAGGGCAGAAGATGTTGCTCGACGCCGTCATCGGTGCGTTCGAATGTGGCGGTGAGTCCCAACCGTTCGGTGAACTCATCGGTAAGTAGACGTGAGAAAGTCAGGGCGCCGTACCGGTGCACCTCGTCCGCGACCAACAATGCCGGACGAGTCGGGGTGGGCGCACTGTGCTGGATCGCGGATTGCACAGTGCTCACGAGGATGTCGCTGTTCGCAAAACTGTCCGACGACCCGGCACCACGACGACCGACGCGACGGTCTGGCAACGCCTTTTGAATTGCTCGATGCCACTGGTCGAGGAGGTCTATGCCGGGAACAACGACCAGCACCGACAGTCCGCGAGATAGCGCCTCTGCGGCGGCGACAATACCGAGCGTGGTTTTACCCGTGCCGGTCACCGCTTCGACCACCGCACGGCGACCCGCCGCATTCCACGCATCGAGCGCTTCCCGCTGCCACTCGCGCAGCTCGAGGCGTTCGGTGGCAACCGTGAACGCCGTCACGGCCTGGCCCATTCCGGACCGTCGGCACCGGCACGCTTACGCAGCAAGCCTTCCCGCTCCAGCTCGGCAAGAATGGCCGAGAGCTCGCCGTCCGGGAGCCGAGTGAGGCGACAGCCGCGTTCCATCGTCACCGGGCTCGTCCACGCGGCTGCGGTGAGCACACTCTTTGCAGAAGCACGTTTCGCCGACGGCAGGCCCGCCCCCACCGCGCCGGGCGCCATGCAGTCCTCGGAAAGGACGTACTTCCCTTGGGCGATGGCAAGTGTTTCCTCGGACACCAACGCGTCCAGTGTCTCCCGCATCAACACGTCGTCAGCCGGCAGTCGTCGGTGTAAATCGGTCCGAGTCACCGGCCCCTTCTTCACCTCGGCGACGATGAGGGTGCGCAGCAGACGCGGCGAGAACTCCTGGGGACCGGGCTCGGGACGCGAACGGGAAGGTTCGACGGGTGTGTCGGCTTCCGTCTCCAGCGGTTCGGCGAGTGCGTAGCGGATGTCCGGCTTACGCCCCACCTTGTCCATGAGGTTCTTATGCGCCAGCTTTCGGAGTGCCGACCAGATCTGTACACGGTCGAGTCGCCACAGCTCAGCGAGCTCGACGGTCGACACCGGACCGGACTTCGCTGCGGCGAGTAGCCGATCAAAGAGATAGTCGTCAGGCCGTGGAATTGCGCTCTCGGGCATCACTTCCCATGCAGAACTCGAATCCGCCGATTGTGGTTCGTGAAGTACCTCGAGTGCCGACGCGTCCACTTCGGCGACAATCGGCGCCGGTGGCGCGGTCACTGCCGGTTTCGGCGTCGTCACCGCCGGCTCGGCCAGGGGCACCACCCGCTCGACCAGATCGACGTCCACCGTCGGCTCAGCTGGCAACGGGATGGGCAGTGACTCCGAGGGGAGCACGTTCGCCAGCTCCGCCTCAGCCACGTCCTCGGCGAGTGACTCGTCGTCGGGCAGTACAGGTGGCGTCCACGTCGAGTTCGAGGCAGGTTCCGCGGTAGAGACCGACCCAGGCGAGATTCCTCGCTTGTCGAGTTGAGCCCACAGCCCGCTCAGCGAACCGACGGGATCCAAGTAGTACTCCGACTCGCGGATCCTCCAGAACTCCCAACCGCAACGCTGAAGTTCTCGTTCGCGCTCCATGTCGGCGCGCACCTGTTCCGGTGATGTGTGGAAGGCGTCGCCGTCACACTCGACCGCTAGCCGACCGGCGGCACCGGTGACCACCAGATCGATGCGGCGATTATTCACCTCCACCTGTGGGTTCACGTGATATCCGCGTGCCACGAGTTCGAGGTAGATGCGCTGTTCGAAGAGGCTGTCGAAGTCTCGGTGGCGCTCGTCTCGCGTTACCCCCTCAGGCATCGGATTTGCCGGTGCCGGCGAGGTCGACTGCATGTAGGTCAGCAACGAATGCCGTAGGTCGGTCGAGCGCAACGAATCTGCCGTCCTCGAATGGAACAGCCACAGCTGGTCCTGCGCACGTGAGGCGGCCACGTTGTACCGGCGTTGGTAGTCGTTCTTCGTCATCGCCGAAATTTGCTGTTCGGGTGCGACCACCATCGAGAGGAAGATGACGTGCCGCTCGTCGCCCTGGAAGTCGGGTGGTGTTCCGATACGGAGCCGCCGCTCGTCCCACACGTCGATGTCCAGGCGCTTCAGAAGCTCGTTCTGGATGACGTCCACCTGCGACTGCCCCTGAAGCACCACGACACCAAAGGTCTTGCCGTCGTATGCCTTGTCGGACAAGCATGCCTCGATCGCATCGACGATGACGAGTGCTTCGGGCCTGTTCGACAGTGTGGCGTTTCTCCCGGAAACGACCCCGCCCTCCACATAGGTCGTGCGCAGCGGCGGCAACCGGTCTGCGCCGAACTGGCGTACGGGCACCAGCGGCGCGTCGCGGTAGAACTGGTTGCTGGACCAATTGATGATCTCGGGCATACAGCGGAAATGCTCGCGCAGCCGGATCACCTGACCAAACCTGGTCCGTAGCAGCGAGAACAGACTGTCGCGGGGGGTGAAGCTGTTGCGGAGGTAGCCCGGAACGTCGTGCAGATACATGTCGAGGCGGTCGAAGATTCCGTCCAGCGCACCGGACGATACCTCGCTGGGAGCGCACTGCTTGTCGTCGCCGACAACGATCACTCGCGGTGCAAGCCACAGCAGGAACAAACTGCTGATGTCGGCCTGGCTGGCTTCATCGACGATCACGACGTCGAAGGTGTTAGGTTCCGGCGGAATCGACGCAAGTACCTGCTGGAGCGGCATCACCCATGCGGGCACCGCACGCTGCGCAATCTGCATCGCCTCACGAGCCGAAGCGCGATAGGTCTCGGCATACTTGCCGGTGCCCTTGCCGATAGCCGACACGTGCCCCCGGTACGCCTGCAGGGCCTGCACTTCGGTTGCCGTCATCCGATGAAGACAACCCAACCAGGCACGTTCCGCCGCCAGCCGCGCGGTCAGCTGGGCAATATCAGCTTCGGCCGTCGCCAGGTCCGATTCCTGCTGCTTGTCTCGACCCACCTCGTGCTGACGCTGCACCCATGTGTGAGCGCGACGCCAGGCCCACGCCTGCTCGAGACCGTCGAGGCGCGTCGACCAGCTCTCCTCATTCGCGGTTTCAGCGATCAGTGTCGCCAGTGCGGGAGCGCTTGCCTCGACCTGCCGACGCAGGGTGTTCAGGTATCGCTCTTCTTCTTGCTCCTGTCGAGCCCCAGCGAGATCGGACAATGCACGGGTGATTTCGTCGCAGTCGGCCGAGCCCAGCCCTTCGATCAAGTCGATGCACTCGGGCGCGAGTGTCCCGCCGAACACCGCCGACACCTCGGCACTGAGTTGACTCATTCGGTTGCGGGCCTCGTCGGCGTCATGAGTCGCCGCGACAGCGCCGGCCGAGGCTGCGAGTGCTTGCGCATCCGAGACGCTTCGGATCCGAGGTGCAGCGGGACTGATTCCCTGCAACACCTCGACCAGACCGTTTGCCTCCGCGGCAAGCGCATTGACGTGCCCGATCTGCACGACCGTCCGGTGGAGTTCATTGATCTGGACGGTGCGTGAACCGTTGACGTGGACGACGATGCCGAGGTCCCCGAGGAGTGTTGCTGCACTCTGCACGCAGTCGAGCGCCCGAAGGTGTTCAGTGACTGTGCGCGCCGATTCTGCGGTGGCAGCGTCTTCGCCGTCCACGGTGGCGAGCGCACCGAGCTCCTCGACGGTCTTCTGTTCGTCACTCTTGCGGAAACGTGCTCGCCACTCCACACCCTTTTCCATTGCGACGGCCAACGCGCCGTAGGCATTCAGGGCGCGACGACCGACCAACGGAGTGTCGACGAGTCGCGGGCCGACGAAGGCGTCGGCGCGCTTGGCCATGTCGAGCAGGGCAGGGACCTCCGCGGTCCTCGCCCACAGATGTGAGGTGTGACCCGACAGCACACCCTCGGCCGCGTTCTTAAACGCCGGCTCGAAGGCTCGCACTTCGGCAACCTTGGCCTGGAGCCGCTCGCACCGGTGTTGCACATCCATCAACGTCGCTGCCGGTGCCCCGCCGAGCAACTGAAGAACCTGCGCGGCGCCAGGATTGATGTCTGCGGGCCGGATGGACGCCCGCGTGCACAGCTGCTGCAGCTCGGGTAGTGGGGGAAGAAGGTGGTCGACGGTGGGCAAGGACTGGTCGAGCCGCCCCGCGCGGGTTGGGCTCGATCGGAGGGTTAGTGCGATCAGGGTTCGGAACTGGTCACCGGTGAGCGGGGGTGTGTCCGCGTTGACCGGACCTGGGAGCCAGTCGAACAGCTCCGCCTGGTTCGTGACCTCTCGAACGATTGCTGCGGCAGTCCCCGAGTACCCCGGTGACACTTCCGGGTGCTGGAACGTTTCGGACTCACGCAAGGCTCGGATGTCTTCGGTAATCTTCGCGCGGCGACTCAGTGCCTGACGACGTTTGTCGGTGAGATCGGCGATCCGAGACTCGGCATCGTTCTTACTGAATGATGCTTTCCGGGTAGCTATCTCGGCAACGCTCTTGTTGAGCTCATCGGAGCCACCCCGTCCGATATCCGTGATGGAGACACATAGCTCCTGCATCTCCTCCGGCAACTTATCTCGCAGTACCCGGAGCGCCTGCGACTTCTCACTGGTGACGAGGACACGCTGCCCTTTCGCGAGCAACGCTGAGACGAGGTTGGCGATGGTGTGGGTCTTGCCTGTTCCGGGTGGACCTTCCACTACGACGCCGCTATCGTCCGCGAGTCGTTCGATGATCTCGCTCTGTTCACGGTTGGCGGGCAAGGGAAACAACGGATCTTCAGCGAGAGCTGCTGACGGCGCGGAGCCTGTCCGCTCGAGCCACGCGACTCGCTCATTCGGCTCGATGGCCGTCACCAACTGCGCAAGTCCCAGCGGAACGGTGCTGTCGTTGCGCTCCGCAGCAGCGATCATCGTCTCGTAGTACTCGACCAGCGCGAATGCGCCTCGCTTACGCAGTACCAGTGCTGGTGACGGAGTGAGGACGCGACCGGAGGGCGAGTCCGTCCCGTTCTCTTCGACCTCCATGTTCGTGGTGAGCGCACGCGCGGCCCATTCCTTGAGGAAAACGAGGATGTTCTCGTCGACGGGGGACGTCGCTTCGTGCAACCGCTCCTGGAGAGCGCGTGAACCCGATACGTCGAACACGTCGAGACCGGTCAGCAGCTGTGTGTCCTCGAGCCTCGGCGCAGTGTCGGCGTTGAGTCGTACCAGTAGGTCCCCGGTGGTTTCGTCGCGTTCTACGGAAACTGGCTGCGTAACAATATGCGTGCGGATGTCTTCGCCGGCGACCTTTGCCGACAGCTCCAACAGCCCGGAAGCCAGAACCAGCTCGACGGACTCGGGGCGCGACACCACCTCCTGCAAGGCGTGCTGCAGCGCCCGGTAGAGCTCCCAATACGGCCGTCGCTCCTGGTCGAGCTGAGCCCACATTCGCCACTCGGACAGCCACCGCGTGAATTCGCCCTCGACGGCCGGTGCGTTGGGTACAAGTGCCAACGAGGCACTCGAGTCTCTGGGATCGCCCTGGATCCACTCGCGAAGGTTCCGAGGTACTTCGGGCGGCTCCTCCAACGCCACCCGCCGCGAACGAATAACTACTTCACCCGCGGTAACCTCGAAATCCACCGACACCGAGAGACGACTCTCGTTCAACCAGATGATGTCGTCGTGGAGGCGGAGGTTTCGGACCGGTTTGGTCCGCGCCTTCACCAGTTCCTGTAGGAACTGCATGAGCCGCTGAACCCGGTCTTTGAGCTGGGGGTCGTCTTCCCGAACCTCCACCGAATCGCCCCCTTCGTGCCTGTGCGCCTACTGCGCACCCGTACCGTGTAACAGGGTAGTGACCAGGAAAGACACGCGCGCAACGGAGTCCTCAATTCCATCCGCGGTATCCGCTACGTGAATGACACGAGTCCTACCGTGGAAGTCCTAGAAGGTCCCAGCGATTCCTTCCGTGAGCCACCCGGTCGAGTTCGATCGCGTGATGCCCTTTCCGCTCGCGACGAGGATCGCGTGCCACCCATGCATCGGTCGCTCGCCTGATGCCGTCTGCTACGTCTTTCGCGGCGAGAATGTAGATCGACTTGGACGATGTCGACAGATCGACGAATGCCCAGAAGTCCGCGCCGGTGTCGTCGTTCGCCGGGCTTTCGTCGCTCTTCTGCGCCTGCCAGGTGCCCGCGGTGCGCGTCTTGACTCTGACGATCAGGGGCGAAGCACCCGGGCGAATGATCCGCACAGCTGTACGTCTTGACGTCGTCACGATTTCGCCATGCGCGCCCTTCGCGCGGACAGCCTTCAGGAACCAGTCGATGCCCAAGTCTGCGGTGCCGGCCTGCTTCGATGGGCCTGATTGCTGAACACCCGGAAACGCAGTATGGACGTGTCCGACCGGTGCGCACTCGGCCGGAATCTCACCCTGACGCTTCGAGCCGAGTGGACGGCCCGACCTGTCGTGGAGAATCCACAGCTCCCAACCATCAGGGTCACCTGCTTCGCCGGGATCGTGTCGATTGATCACCGCGGCCGCGGCCGACGACGGATCCGGAAAGCGGCGCCCCTTCAGCTCGCCCTTCGTGATGTTGGTTTCTCCCGACGTCGGGTCGCACACAGCGAGCGTGCGAAATCCCGCACAGTCGAGGTACACCCGCCATCGACGTCCGACCGCGGCTGATCCGACGGGCTCCTTCACCGCTGGGGACGCGGGAGCAGTCGGCACCGGTGTCGCCTTCGAGACCGGCCTCGGCGCCGGTTTCACGCTTCGGGGCGGTGCGGCGCCCGGAGCCTGTGACTGCACGGGCGTGACGAGCGGCTTCGGGTTCGCCAGTGGTGATGCCTTCACAGCGGGTGGTGGCGTCGCCGGCACTTCTGGAGCAACGATCTCCCAGAGCTGCGCCAGGCGCATCGTAGACAGGGCAGCCAAGGGCGTGCCCGCAACTGCAGAAGCCAGCTGTTTGGTGCCTGCTTCTCCTCCGAGAATCGAGGCCAGCCGTGCGAGTTCGCGGAGTCCCATTTCGCGATCTTCCTCGGGCACCGAGATGTGGCCGCCTGCTACGAACCAGCCGTCGCACACCCAGCCCCACGTCATTCGTGCATCATCGTCGAGTCTGTCCAGCTCGTCAGCGAGGCGGCTGAACGCCTCGCTGTGCACCTGGGACTCGTCCAGCACGCCGGCCTTCATGATGATCTCGTCGACCGACGCCAGCCCTTCAAGCGCATCGAGCGCAGTCAGGAACTTGTCAGCCGACTCCTGCGGTGGCTCCTCCGCTTGAACCACTACCTCGCAGTATCGAGCCAGGCTTCTGGTGAGCTCGAGAATGGCGGGTGTAGCCGAAGCGTCGCACAATACGACGTCGGGGTGGCTGACGACTCCGTCGCCGGGAGATCCAGCACCCCGCACGTGTATGTGGACGAATCCGGGCCCGTCCTCCGACCCTGGAACGAAGCGGCACCTCTGCACAGCGGATAGCAACGCTCGCCGCGGATGAGTGGGAAACGGAAAGTCTGCCTCCGCGGCCAACCCCTCGCGGGTAATCCACACATACGGGTGGTCGATAAGGATCTGGCCATTGATGCCGTCGTACCGCTCCACCACGTCTCCCTCCCACTCAGGCGTATGCCGGGACGCTCAACGGGTAGTCGCCCTGGTGGCGTAGTGCGTTACGGTCTGCTCATAAGTCTTTGCGGTCATGGACACGTATGACTCCGACGTTCGGATCGAGCGCGTCGAACGAGCACCGCCAACCTCCGAGTAGTCCACTTCGACGACATGGTCGGATGCTCTGGCTATTGTGAGGTCGAACAGCGAACACGGGGACGCCGATCTGGTCGTCGTCCGCAGTCTCGAAAGGATCCACTATGGGCGTCACCCTGGCCAAAGGCGGCAATGTTTCCCTGTCGAAGGCGGCACCGAACCTGACAACGGTGTCTGTGGGACTCGGGTGGGATGCGCGTAGCACCACCGGCGCACCCTTCGACCTCGACGCAAGCGCCCTAGCCACCGGCCAGGACCGCAAGGTGCTCTCCGACCTTCACTTCGTGTTCTACAACAACCTCCGATCCCCCGACGGTTCGATCGAGCACACTGGCGACAACCTCACCGGCGAGGGAGATGGCGACGACGAATCGATCAACGTCGACCTGTCCGCCGTTCCGCCGAACGTCACCAACATCTTCTTCCCGGTCTCCATCCACGACGCCGACACCCGCGGCCAGTCCTTCGGGCAGGTCACCAACGCCTTCATCCGCGTTGTCGACAGCACCACAGGCATTGAACTCGCTCGCTACGACCTCACCGAAGACGCGTCGAGCGAAACGGCCATGCTCTTCGGCGAGGTCTACCGCCACAACGGGGAATGGAAGTTCCGCGCCATCGGTCAGGGCTACGCCTCCGGGCTCGCCGGCATTGCACGCGATTATGGCGTAAATATCTGAGCCAGCGACTCATCCCACTGATCTTTATCATGATTCGACGGAGATCAGCGATGTCCCCTTAGCGCGCTAATAAACATCCGCGCCTACACAAAAGCAAGAAATGCGCCGTGAGTGATTTGGTATGCACGGACGATAATTCCGCAGAGCCTGAGTCGGAGTTGGCCGTCGTCGTCGAGCCTGAGGGCCTACTCGTCGCTGGCGATCAATCGTCCGTCCAGATGTTCCTGGACAAGCTCACGTTTAACGCAGTTGGCGCGATCGAGGTGGCGGGCGTCGATTCACAAGCACTTGCGGGCACAGCGGCACTTGCGGCCGGTTTGGCAGCGAGCGCGTCGCATCACGCGCCCATGGAGGCTCGGCACGACCACCGTCAATTGAATAAGCGGTGAGTCGCCCTTAGCTTCGGCGACTGCCACGGCCAGCCGTTGATGTGCGTCACTGATCACGTGTTCCATCACCCAGACCAATGGCTCAGGTTAGAAACCGCACCGAATGATCACAGAAGCGAAAGCGCGCCATCTCCGTCGGATGCCAAATACCCCACGGTCTCTGTGCCTTGGTCCTGCCAACTTCCGTAGCTCACGCCGCTGCCGGGGATCTTCCAGTCGGTCCGGCCGTTTACTGCTCGACCGAGAACTACCGCACCCGCGGCGCTCGGGCTCCCGAAAACCTGCGGACGAGTGAAGTGCATCGTGCTTCCATCGTCGGTGAGGACGATGGTTCCGTCCTGTTCGAGTTTCTCTCGGAGCCGCTGGTAGCCCTCGTTGTGCTTACCAGTCCAGGCGATCCGGGCCTGCGAGCCGACCAAGACAGTGAACTCACCGTCAATCTCCTGAGCCTTTGCGGCTAGGCCTTCCTTCTTAAGATGCAGCTCGAATACAGGGGAGGCGCCTCGCTCTGAAAAGTTGTCGGCCGACACCGGCGATCGCTGCGCGACCGATGCGGTTCGGAAGATGTTGATGCCTAGTACTGGCAAAACGATCTTGGCTTGCGTGATGAAGTACTCCATATCCGACACGTCGGCCTCGGGCAGCGCAAGCGGGACCGGCGCGGTTGAATTGTCCAAGGTCGTGCGGCTGGCTTCCAGCGCGATTGCGATGAATCGGCTTTCCAGGTATCTCGCGTGGGCCTTGGTCAAGTTCGCGTCTTTGCTCGTCAAGACTATCGCACGATTCCAGAAGTCTTTGCCGCCCTGACTTTCCGGTCGCGAATGTTGGTAGAGACGCCTGCTGACATCGTCTCCCTCACCGACATAAGCGATCGAACCGCCCACACTGCCGGGGTCCTCGCCAAGCAGAATGTAGATGCCAGTCCGGCTGGTTTCTGGACGCTTCATCAAGTCCGCCAGATCCGACCGTGGGGCAGCCACAACGTGACCGGTCCAGTTCATGATCTCGGCAGTCAACAACCCGCCGGGCGTACCATCCGCCAAGAACAACCGAACAGACTTACCGACACTCATGCAGCCTCCCTAGTCACCGCGTCAGTTTCCATGATGGGATTCGGTGGTGATCGTGGAGGCCCGGTTGCAAGAAGACGACTCCCAGATTCAGTCACATGATCGGCGCCGACAAAGTAGAAGTCAGCTGGGTGCGCGGCCAGCCCGCCCGTTCGTAACACAGGAGGCGGTGTCCAGCGATAGCAGTTGGTCCAGCAAACGCGAGGATGACCCAACCACGACAGGACCGCCGCCGATGGTGTCGCAATTGGCATGGCTCGATCACGACGAGCAACAACGCCGACGCGTGATGAGGGTCATCGATCAGTTTCGCGACGAGGGCACCATCGATGAGCTGGGCCTCGGTTCGATCCGAGACACCTTCGCGGGACTGCTGCTTCCTGGCCTCTCGACACTGCACACACGGGCCCGCTACATGCTCTTCATCCCTTGGCTGGTCAAGGCCAGCGCGGCGGAGGCGCAGACTTCGGCGAAACTCGCACCGCTTCTCAGGAAAATGGAATACGCGCTCATCGACTCGCTGCTCGCTGGCGGGGAAACACAGGGCGTGATCGGTGGCACTGCCAGGAACAAGCTGCAACGGCTTCCAAGTGGAATGTTTTGGTCAGCAACCGCACACTACGGCCTCCGACTGCACCGTAAGTCCATCAGTTCAACACTGCGTCTTGCATTCGATGCCCGTAGGTTCAACAGCCGTTCCGACGCGTCCGACGATCCTGGCGCGCGTCTTGACGGCGCCCTCGATGGCTTCGATCCTCGACTGCCAGAAGCGCCCCCGGCGCTGCTCGAGAGCGCAACATTCACGTTATCTCCACACGAGGCGGCGTACCTACGTGAACGGATCTGCACGACGCAGGATTCGTCCCTGTTTCCATGGCTCTTCGAGCTCGGGGTTGACGAGGACGCGCCTTTTCTCTGGGACCACGTCGGCCTCTCATCTCTTGCGGGCCCGCTGGTTGAAACGGTCGATCACGGTCGCCGATTCAGTATTGCAATGCACGGCGCAACTATCCTCTACAATCTCTTGCTTGCCCGCGCCAAGTCGGACGACGAGCGGATCGACACGTACTCCGGATCGTGGGACGACTGGGAGGCGGAGATCGGTTCTAAGGACATACTCGGTCCGTGGGATCTCGAAGCGTTCTGGCGGTTAGTTCATCACAACAATCCGCGCGTCGCTCCAACGACAGTCACGTTCGTCAACACATGGCTGAGCGAGGTGAGCGCGTCCAGGGCTGGCGCAGCCAGTGCGTCGGCACAGAATCTGATCCGGACCAGGGAGATCCAGCTGAAGGGCCACCGGGCTCGGCTCGGGACCAACGTCGCCGGCGTGAATTCCTGGTTGGGGCAGTCAGGAAGCCAGCTGTCGTACAACTGGCCAGTCGCCGTTCGAATCCTGCGCGACATCATCGACGGATGTGAGAACTGATGCTCAGCCCTGATACACGGGTGCTCTTGACCGATGCCCTCCAGCCACCAACGGGGTATGAAGTCGACTCCGTGGTCACCACCACCTACTCGTTGGACCTGACCGCATTACTCGTTGCTCCGCTCGCCCTTGCGGCCCGCAGTCACGACGCCACGGACATCGAATCTTTGGCGCCGATCGCGATACTGGATTCGCTTCGCCGGTACGTGCGTTCGATGACGGTGTTCTGCCAGGCAGGTGCGCTTCGCGCACCTGGGAAGTTTCGTTCGCTGATGTCGTTCGCCGAAGATGCAGTCGTCGAAGTTCAGGCACCCACCGAAGGCAGGTTATTCCATCCAAAGATTTGGCTGATTCGATTTGTCGATGAAGACAATGGAGCATATCTGCATCGGTTTCTGTGTTCCAGCCGAAACCTCACCTTCGATGCTTCATGGGACACTCTCCTCGTCCTTGACGAAGAGGAGACCGCCCTCGACATCGTCGACCCCACACCTCTTGCGGACTTTCTCACAGCGCTTCCAGCTCTTGCGGTGACTCCCATGGCCGACGGGCGCTCTCGCTCTGTGCACGACATCGCTGGCACCGTACGAGAAGCCCGCTTCACGTGCCCGGCTCCGTTCACCTCACTGGCCATGTACCCGTTGGGACTAATCGCGGACGCCGAATCATTGCCCGTGCCCCGGTCCGCCGATCGCGCGATAGTCATCTCTCCGTTCTTCGATGTGTCGACAGCTCGAACATTTTCTACTATTGGGTCGAATACACGTGTAATCTCCCGGGCCGAGACCTTCGACCGCACGGGATCTGCCGCGTTCACCAGTTCAGAAAACTACGTTCTGCAGAATGTCGCGGACCGGCCCGGCGGTGACGATGAACCGTCGGAATCTGCTTCCGAGATCGATGGCGTGCCTACAGGACTGCATGCGAAGACATTCCTCTTCGACCACGGCAAAGAAGCCCTGCTGATCACAGGATCTGCCAATGCCACCAGGGCGGCACTACACGGCAACGTCGAGTTCTCTGTTGGCCTTCGAGGCCCTGTCGCCAAGTGCGGCGTCAACGTCCTGTGGGAGGGCGGTCGCGAGTCAACGGGCTTTGCCAAGATTGCGGAGCCCTATACGATCCCGTCTGCACAACCAGACGCTGAGTGCGAGGCGCTCGCCCATATCGAGAAGGACATGGCGGACTTTCGGGCAGAGTTTGCTGCCGCCAGACCTGAGCTGCATTTCGACCTGCGTGGTGATGACACTGCCGAATGCGTACTTCAAATTCCTGGGAACAGCACTCTCAGTTTCGATGGGGAAGTCCTGGTTACGCCCATTTCACTGCGAAATGAATACGTTCCGTTGAATTCTGCGGTGGCCTGGACGGGAGTCGCCACCTCAAATATCACACCGTTTATCAGTGTCCAGACGCGGCGCGGTTCGATTGTGCGCGTCGGGGTCGTCAAAGCCTCGCTATGTGGCGATACGACTGCACGGGACAAGTTCATTCTGCGCCAGCATATTTCCAATCCACGTGCTCTCACTCTGTGCTTGCTATTTCTCCTCGGCGGCGTAGTGCCCGGCGAACTGGACGAGCTGATCGAGATCCAGCGTGGCGAGCAGGGGCAGCTCGCCAGTCGCCATATCGATGACGCCGCACTCTTCGAGCCCCTTGTGCGAGCAGTGGTCGGGGATCGAGCCGCCTTGGAACGCATCGACAGCCTGATCCGCGACCTTGACGAACCCGCAACGGGAGGAACGCTCATCAACGATGAGCTGCGTAGCTTGCTCGACGCAGTCCGTGCCGCACACTCTGCAGTCGCGGGAGGAGTTCTCAAGTGACCGAGAAGCCCGACCTTGAACGAACACTGGCACCGTTGAAGCAATTCCAACGGGACACCGTCGCGCATGTCGCCCGTCGATTATGGAAAGATCAGGACACATCCGATAGGTTCCTGGTTGCCGACGAGGTCGGACTCGGAAAGACCCTTGTTGGTCGTGGCGTGATCGCCCAAGCAATCGAGCACCTCTGGGACATTGAAGAACGAATCGACATCGTCTACATCTGCTCGAACGCGCAGATTGCACGGCAGAACCTCGCCAAACTCATTCCCGGCGGCACTCATGTTCCCCACGCGGATCGCCTGACCCTACTGCTCAGAAACATTGCGGAATTCCAGAGACGCAAACTCAATTACATCTCGTTCACCCCCGGGACTTCTTTCACGGTGGGCGAGACGGGTGGTAGAGCGGACGAGCGTGTCCTGCTGTATCACCTCCTCCGGCGGGGTTGGAGCAAAGAAGAAATGACGTCGAAGGCTTGGCCGAAGTTCTTCCGCGGCGGCACCGGCAGGGAGTCCTTTACCGCGCAGATGAAAGCCTTCAACAGGGGAAGCATCACCGGCGAGGTAGCGGAGGCATTCGTCGATGATCTCGAAACCGCTCCCGCGATAGATTCGGAGTACAAGTCCCTCGCTGACGAGATCTGGGGCGTTGCGCACGAACAGTTCGCGTACTTGCGAGGTGATCCGGACCCTGACCTACGCCGCTACCGCGATCGACTCATTGGCCGAATGCGAAACCTTGTTGCCCACGCGAGCATCCGAGCGCTCGAACCCGACCTCATCATCCTCGACGAATTCCACCGTTTCAAGGTGCTCCTCGATGATGAGAACCCTAAAGCGGAGCTCGCGAAGGCGCTGTTCAAACAGCCCACGGCCAAGGTTCTCATGCTTTCCGCAACCCCCTTCAGCATGTATACGCTGCCCGATGAGCCTGAGGGCGCCGACCACTACCAAGACTTCTTCTCCACTGTGAAGTTCCTACTCGGTGGACACAAGAAATCGAACGACGAGGTCGAGGTGCAACTGAAGAGTCTTGCGAGTGACCTCGAAACCATGCGCACCGCAGCAGTTTCGACCGAGAACTCCATCGACGCAGGGAAAGCGGCGCGCGATCGCGTCCAGGGCCTACTTACGCGCGTGATGTCGCGAGTCGAACGGCTTGCGTCAACACCGGATCGCGACGGAATGCTCACCGAGGTGTCGGTCCCGGTGAACGTGACATCGTCCGACCTCATTGCATACGCCGGCACTCAGGGTATCGCGGATTCATTGGGTCGGGAACGCGGTCGTCGGGACATCTTCGAACTGTGGCGTTCGAGCCCATACCTCTTCAACATCATGGAGAACTACCAGGTCAAGCAAGCATTCAAGCGCGCCCTGGAATCACCAGATCCTTCCGTCCGCGCGAAGGTTAGTGAGGCCGTGAAGCAGGCTCAAGGTCTATTGAATTGGTCCGATCTCGATGGCTATCGTCCCCTCGATGCCGGCAACGCGAAGATGCGAGCACTGCTGGAGGACACCGTCGACCGCGGGGCATGGAAACTTGCGTGGCTACCGCCGTCACTCCCCTACTACTCACCAGACGGCGTGTTCGCAGACGAGGCATTGCAGACATTCACCAAGCGTCTTGTGTTTTCTGCATGGACGGTGGCGCCAAAAGCAATCGCGAGCGTGCTCAGCTACGAGGTAGAGAGGCGAGGAGTCGCAGCTGTCGCACCGGATCGTAGGTACCCGGATCGTGCCACCGTGAATCCGATTCGACAACCCCGCAACGACGGAAGCCACGAGAACCTTGCACCTGAAGCGCTGTTCCAGCCCTCTGCTGTCATCGCGGAACTGTGCGACCCCCTTTCGCTCGCACAAGAACTCGGCGACGGCCGGCACGACGTGTCCAGCCTGATCGACCTCGCCGCCGTTCGTGTACAGAGCAAATTCGACGAGTTGATCGACCAACAGAACATCACCCCATCGTCCCGCGCTCGCAGCGACCCTTCGTGGTACTGGGCCCTCCCTCTCCTTCTCGACGGACTGCGATATCCCGGACTACCAAGTCCTGTCGAGATTCCCACCTTCTTCGCCAAACCCGACATCCCTACAGAACTCGATGTCGAATCCCTCGGTGGATTCCCCGAAGACCTCATCAGGGTCGTCACCGAACTCGGAATCGGCTCACCCGCGAATTGTGTGTACCGCGCACTGCGTCGAGCCACCGGCGCATCCCACGAGCACGGCGATGAAGCCTTGTGGGATGCCGCTTACGACGCCTCCAACGCCTTCCGCACTCTGTTTAACCAAGCTGAAATCGTCACAGCCGTACGACTTGCCCATGACGGAGAGCAATACTGGCGGTTGGTTCTCGACTACTGTATCAACGGCAACCTGCAGTCAGTTCTCGACGAGTTCTTTGCTCTCGGCGGAATCGAGCGCACACACAACGACTGCGACCTGAGCCCCCTCACCGAGAAGCTCGCAACAGCGCTCAGAGTGCGAGCAGGTAGCGCCCAAGTCGATGTGTTCCGGACCGAGGGCGAGGATGTGATTCTCGATCCCTCACTCGATCCGCCATCACTTCGCGATGCGAATGGGGCAACGGGGCACCGAGACTGAACAGTCGCGCGAGCGAGCGGTTGACGTTCTGTCGGCCTATAACTCCCCTTTCTGGCCGTTCGTGCTCGCCTCCACCTCAGTTGGCCAAGAAGGACTCGATTTCCACACGTACAGTCACGCGATAGTTCATTGGAATCTGCCGGGCAATCCTGTCGACATGGAGCAGCGCGAAGGGCGCGTACACCGATACCGCGGACATGCGATCCGCAAGAATGTCGCTGCGACATATGGTGCGGCGGCATTTGCACACGGCTGTGAGGACCCGTGGGCAGCAGTCTTCACGGCGGCGCAGGCAGCGAAGCAGCCCGATGAGTCCGACCTCGTCCCGGACTGGGTGTTCGCACCTCAAGGCAGTGCCAAGATCGAACGGTACGTACCGGCTATGCCGATAAGTCGCGAATCGCTCCGCTATGAGCGGTTACTCCGGACAGTCGCGGCATATCGACTCACACTCGGCCAGCCGCGTCAAGAGGACCTGGTGCGTTACCTGGGCGAGGGGAAAGCAGACGCCGAAGTATTGCGAATCGACCTCTCCCCGCCAAGTCGGGATCTGCACGAATATAGCTCACAACACCGAAGCACGCATTCCGATACCGTACGGTCAAGGGTATGAACAGCAATGCCGCGCTACCGATCTTGCAAGCGGATGCCAATTGGTCCGACGCGATCACGGCACTGCGCAACTTGGCCGAACGAGGCGGCAGTAAGGCCCGTCAAGATGCCGAATCCTACGCAGCCGTATACGCCGGATGCCGCGGAGCAATGGTGGTCGACGTTGTGGCGTCGAGGCAGCGACGTTATGACACCAGAGTTCAGAACATAGTCACGAAATGGAAAACATCGAATCAGGAGCATTCGATGGCTTGGTTGGCGGATCACCCGCTAGACCATCAGTACTACGGGCTGCAAGCCACCGAGGCAGACACAATCGGCACTATTGCGAGGAACCTCCGGCAGTTTGCAGATTCCGAGGGACTCGCCGAGGACGACGACGCGGCGTGCAGGTTATGGGCCACCCACGTTGACTGCGTCGAACACGCACCACGACTCGATCCGATCGTCGGTAGTGTGAAGGGAATTGGGCCAGCACTGTTCGCTTACCTGCGGATGAGATCCGGTGCCGATGCACTGAAAGTGGATGTCAGAGTGAAGAAGAGCCTCAAACGCTTAGGCTTCACGGTCCCCGCTGACGACCACGCAGTCATGATCATTGTCAAGGCCGTAGCCGAGGAGGTCGACCTTCCCGTTCTCGCGCTCGATCAGCTTCTGTGGCACATGGAATAGCTTCCAGCTGTCTC
>NZ_JBHUSF010000067.1:0-34269 GCF_042673295.1 Rhodococcus sp. NPDC057014 | reverse complement strand
GGCCTCTTCTGCGTGGTGAGGGCGTCGTCCGGTTGCCGGACCCCGCGACCACTCCTCCAGAACCTCAGGCTAGCCTCACCTCATGTCATCGAGGCTCTACGTACGCGCCGGGCTGGTCGCCCTGGCCAGCGTCTTTCTCGCCGCCTGCGGCACCACGGACACCGGTTCGACCGCCGGCAACACCGACGTCGCCACCGGCGGCCGCCTGTTCGCCACGGCGGACGCCGAGACCGCCAAACTCGGCACCGACACCGACCCGGGCGTCTTCCCCCGCACCATCACCCACGCGCTCGGCGCAACCGTCATCGAGAAGAAGCCCGAACGGGTGATCGTCCTCGACGGCGGCGAACTCGACGACGTGCTGTCCCTGGGAATCACGCCCGTCGGACTGGCCAGCCCGGAGAGCGCCGCCGGTCAGCCGACCTACCTGGCCGACAAGCTCGCCGGGGTGCCGGACGTGGGGACGACCAACAACCTGAACCTCGAGGCGATCTCCGCACTGCAGCCCGATCTGATCCTGGGCAGCAAGCTGCGCGCCGACAAGCTGTACCCGCAGCTGTCGTCGATCGCACCGACCGTGTTCGGCATCCGCCCCGGCTTCCCGTGGAAGGAGAACTTCCTGCTCGTCGCGGACGCCCTCGGCGAGGAGACGAAGGCGGAGGGAGTGCTCAACGCCTACCAGACCCGCGCGGACGAGGTCCGGGAGTCCATCACCGGCGAGCCGACGATCTCGCTGGTCCGGTTCATGTCCGGCAAGATCCGCCTCTACGGCAACCTGTCGTTCATCGGCGTCATCCTGCAGGACGTCGGGCTCCCGCGCCCGACGGTGCAGAACGTCGACGAACTCGCCGTCGAGGTCAGCCAGGAGACGATCGGCGAGGCGGACGCCGACCGGATCTTCTACTCCAGCTACGGCGCACCCGAGACCACCGACGAGTCGACCGTGGTCGGCGGCCCATTGTGGAACCAGATGCAGGCGGTGAAGGACGGCAAGTCCGTGCACGTCAGCGACGAGACCTGGTTCCTCGCACTCGGACCGACCGGGGCGATGCTCGTCCTCGACGACCTCGAGAGGATGCTCGCCGCCTGAGCCGGCTGAGTCACTCCCGTTACTTCGGCGCGGGCATGAAGGCGTCGTAGATTGCCTGCGGCGCACCGTCGATGGCCCAGATGACCATGAGCCCCACGGCCACCGTCAGGGCGGGCCCGAGCACGACCTTCTCGAACGGCCCGCCCGCCCGGATCGACAGGAACGACGGGAGCCGGAACTCCCACCACCGTTCCTTGCCGAGCGTGAGGAACGGCGCGAGGAAGGGGACGCCCTCCTTGGTGATGGCGTCCCCGAGGCAGTGGGTCGCGCAACCGAGGGCCACCGCGACGCCGAGCCCGGTCGAGCCGGCCTCGGTGGGATACGACTGCCAGGTGAGCGCGGACAGCACCGCGGCGACCGCCGAAACCGCCAGCCAGCCTTTTTCTTTGGCCAGCTCACCGGCCAGCCCGCGCAGGGCGAGGCCGAGACAGACGAACAACGTCGCGATGATGGCGGGCTTGCCGAACTGGACGACGAGCGCGGACACTCCCGCCCCGATGCCGGCCGCGAACAGAGCGGTGTGGGTGAGCGTGCGGTGCCCCCCGCGCCGCTTGCCGTCGCGTTTGCCCTTGGTGATCGTGTAGAAACCCAGCGACACCGCGTCGACGCCCTTCGCGACGACACTGCTGACCGGACCGAACGAACGCGACACCGTCGACTGGCTCGTGTCGAGGTCCGGGAGCAGTGCCGCCCCGGCGCACACCGCCGCGAACGTGAACGTCTCGGCGGTGGATGTGGGCCCACCCCAGTCGAGCGGCAGCAGATCCGCCACCGCCAGACCGACAGCCGCACCGGACATTGCGTGGGTGGGACCCATCACCATGGAAGACAGCACCTTTCGACCCCGACTCGGGACACGGTCATCCGAGCCGGTGTCCTGACACCGCTCAACCTAGCAACAACATCCGACACACCCGTCACACACCTGTGAGTACTTGTTAACCGCCGGCGGTTGAGAAGTACTCACGGGCCCGAAGGGCATGGGGGATGATGGAATCGTGCGGTGCGTGCAGCCGGGCGAAGGAGGGTCGTCGTGGAAACTGTGGTGGTATTCGTTCTCGCGTTGCTGATCTATTGGTGGGGCCTGCTCTGAGCGTGCCCCACCACCGACATCAGCTCCGGCTCTGCCCTTCCCGGACACCGATTTCCACTCGCTTGCCCAGGTCGGGGTCGACGCTCTTCCAGTAGTCGAACACCCGCAACAGAACCGGTTCGCTGACCCCGCCGAGTGCGTGGCCGACGATGTTGTTCACCAGACGGTCGCGTTCGTCGTCGCCCAGGACCTCGCGGACGAGGGTGCCCGCCTGCGTGAAGTCGCCGTCCTCGGCGTGCTCGACGTAACCGGCGCGCACGGACTCGCCGTCGAACGCCCAGAGGCCTTCGTCGCCCGCGAGCGACGCGTCGGCGTGCGGGCCGCCGTACGAGTTCGGCGCGTACACCGGGGTCTCGGGCGAATTGGTGGCGTACCGCATCGCGCCGTCCTGCGAGTAGGAGTTCACCTGGTTCTTCGGGGCGTTGACCGGCAGCTGCGCGTAGTTGGCGCCGATGCGGTACCGGTGCGCGTCCGCGTAGGAGAAGACCCGCCCCAGCAGCATCTTGTCGGGTGAGAAGCCGATTCCCGGAACGACATTCGACGGTTCGAACGACGCCTGCTCGATCTGGGCGAAGAAGTTGTCGGGGTTCCGGTTGAGGGTCCACTTGCCGACCTCGATCAGCGGGTAGTCCTTCTGCGACCACACCTTGGTGAGGTCGAACGGGTTGAACCGGTAGCCCTCGGCCTCGTCCACGGGCATGACCTGGACCTTCAGCGTCCAACTGGGGAACTCGCCGCGAGCGATCGTGTCGTACAGGTCGGCGCGGTGATGGTCGGGGTCGGTGCCCGCGAGGGTGTCGGCCTCGTCCTGGGTGAGGAACTCGATGCCCTGGTCGGTCTTGAAGTGGTACTTCACCCAGAACCGCTCGCCGTCGGCGTTCACCCACTGGTACGTGTGCGAGCCGAAGCCGTCCATGTGCCGCCACGTCTTCGGGATGCCGCGGTCACCCATCAGCCACGTCACCTGGTGCGCGGACTCGGGCCGCAGCGTCCAGAAGTCCCACTGCATGTTGTGGTCGCGCAGACCGGATCCGGGCAGGCGCTTCTGCGAGTGGATGAAGTCGGGGAACTTGATCGGGTCCTTGATGAAGAAGACGGGCGTGTTGTTGCCGACGAGGTCGTAGTTGCCGTCCTCGGTGTAGAACTTCACGGCGAATCCGCGCGGGTCGCGCCAGGTGTCGGGGCTGCCCTGCTCGCCTGCGACGGTGGAGAAACGCACCAGCGATTCGGTCTTCGCGCCGGGCTGAAACAGCGTGGCCTTCGTGTACCGGCTCACGTCGTGGGTGACGACCAGTTCGCCGAACGCGCCGGCACCCTTGGCGTGGACGACGCGCTCCGGGACGCGCTCGCGGTTGAACTGCGCGAGCTTCTCGACGAGGTAGTGGTCGTGCAGCAGGATGGGGCCCTGAGCCCCGGCGGTGAGCGACTCGTTGTCGCTGGCGACGGGAATCCCGGCGTTGGTGGTGGTCGCGCGCTGTGTTTCAGGCATGGCAAAGCCTCCAGGTTGCAATCGGGTGAGGGTGTATCGGCGGAGACGAACCCGGGTCAGGACAGGGCTGCTGCCGACCCGGTTTCGCTCTGCGCGTCGGTCTGACACTGGGAACAGAGCCCCCAGAAGACGACCTCGGCTTCGTCGATCTCGAATCCGTGGGCCTGCGAGGGGTCGAGGCACGGTGCCTCGCCGACGGCGCAGTCCACGTCCACGACGGTCCCGCAGCTGCGGCACACGAGGTGGTGGTGGTTGTCTCCGGTACGGGTTTCGAACCGTGCGGGCGATCCCGCGGGTTCGATACGTCTGAGCAGACCGGCGGCGGTGCACGCCTTGAGGACGTCGTATACCGCCTGGGTGGAGACCGATCCCAGCTCTTCGCGAACTACGGCTGCGATGTCGTCGACGTCGGAATGCGGTCGTACGGCAACCGCATTCAACACTGCAACACGTGGTGCGGTGACACGGAGGCCCACGCCGCGCAGCTGCGCTGTGGGATCCGTGTCGTGTTGCATGCATTCCAGTATCGCGTCTTTTTGGAATTAGTCAAGAAAAGGACGCGTCGGAGACGGTTGACATGTCGGAAATCTCCGACATAAGCTCGTCCCGTGCCCGACGACGACGTCTTCCTCGCCCTCGCCAACCCGGTGCGACGGCGTCTGCTGGAAATCCTGGTGGACGGACCGCTCACCGCCGGGGACCTCGCGGGCCGGTTCGACCTCAGCCGCCCCGCGGTGGCGGAGCATCTACAGGTGCTGCGCCGAGCCGGACTCGTCCGCGACGAACCGTCCGGACGGCAGCGGCACTACCACCTCACCGCCGAGCCGCTCGCCGACGTCGGCGACTGGCTGCACCCGTTCGAGCGGTTCTGGCGTCACCGCCTGCGCACACTCGCCGACTTCCTCGAGGAGGACTCGTGACCGACCGCACCACCACCCGGATCTCCGTCGACCAGTTCATCGCCGCACCGCCCGCCAAAGTGTGGCGCGCCCTCACCGAGCCGGATCTGCTCGCCCGCTGGTGGGCCGCGGGCGACATCGCCGCGACCGTCGGGCACCGGTTCCACCTCGACATGCCCGGCTGGGGCGCCGTCCCCTGCGAAGTGGTCGAGGTCGAGCTCGAACGGCGCTTCGTCTACACGTTCACCGAGAACTGGACGCTGGTGTGGCGCCTCGTTCCCGAGGGTGCCGGCACGCGCCTGTTCCTCGACCACTCGGGCTTCGACCTCGACGACAAGCGCAGCCGCCACGCGTTCGAGCGGATGGGTCCGGGCTGGCGCGACACCGTGTTGCCCCGCCTCGCCGGCGTCGCCGCGGAGATCGCATAGCGCCCCCCGGGTGTCAGCGCCTACGCGCGGGACCGGTGGTCATCCGGCCGTCCGTGATCACGATGCCGTGATGCGTTCCCGGCGCCAGCCAGTCGGCGAGCGTGGGACCGCCGGCCGCCACGTCCACGCGGGCGTACCGGAAGTGGCCGCGGAGCCGCGCGGACGCCGTCACGAGACCGCGACCGTCGTCACCCGGTTGCGCGAACCCCAGCGCCCCGGCGATCGGAAGCCGCGGTCCGCGCGGCCGGGTGCGCGTGGTGACGCGCCACGCCCCGGACGACGCCGCGAAGTCACCGTGCACGTCGCCGTCGAAGTCGGCCGGCACCTTGGGCAGCCTCCAGTGTGCGCGTCCACCATGCACGGAGGGTTCCGAATCCACGGCGATGAACGGGACCGCCATGCGCGGCAGGACACCGATGCGACGTCCCGGCGCGCGAAGCACCGGGCTGGCGAGGATTTCCCGATAGGGGCCGACGGGTGAGTCGAGATAGTCGACCATCATCGCGAGGGTCATCGGGACGGTGGCGCCGTCCGGGCCCAGGGCTCGGGCGGCCGCGGTGCTGCGGTGCCACCACAGCGTCGCGCGGACGGTCGCAGGCCACGGGGGCGGTGAGCTCTCGGGCCAGTCGGTGCGTTCGGTGGTCGATTCAGGCACGCTCCACATCGACCGTCTCCCTTCGGTTCACGACCGTCAGCGGAAGCCGCAGTGCGCCCGGCGCGTCGGCGGGCACCACCGGATTCCGGGGCGGTGACGGTGCGATACGTACGTATGGCTTGCCCGGTTCGGGCCGGGTGTCGGTCTCACCCTTGTTGGGCCACAGCGCGAATGCGCGCTCGGCCTGGGCGGTGATGGTGAGCGACGGGTTGACGCCGAGGTTCGCGCTCACCACCGACCCGTCGGCCACGTGCAGCCCGTCGTGTCCGTACGCGCGCAGGTACGGGTCGACGACCCCGGCGTCCGGCGAGTCCCCGATGGCGCACCCCCCGAGGAAATGCGCGGTCATCGGAATGTTCACGACGTCGGCGATCGAGCCGCCGGGGTCTCCCCCGATCCGCGCGGCCACCTTCCTGATGGCCTTGTGTCCCTGCGGGATCCATTCGGGCGGCGGATCTCCGGGACCCGGACGGCTGGTGACCGCGCGCCCGAGTCGGCCCTTCCCCCTGGCCAGCTCGAGCGAATTGTCGTCCGTCTGCATCACGAGCGCGATCACGGTGCGCTCCGACCAGTGCCGCACCGACAGGCTGCGGGCGAACGCCCCGGGCCGGCGCAGCGCGACGCCCACCGTTTTCAGCAGCCGGGGCGTCCGGCCACCGCCGTCGCTGAGGACGGTCTGCAAGAGTCCGATCGCGTTGCTGCCCTTGCCGTACCGCACCGGCTCGATGTGGGTGTGGTCGTCCGGGTGGAACGAGGACGTAATCGCCACGCCTTTCGTGAAGTCGGTGTCGCGGTTCCGGGCCGTTGCCGCGAGCACCGCCTCCGAGTTGGTGCGCACCACCGATCCCAGCCTCGGCGACAACCGTGGCAGCGCACCGGATTCCTTCATCGCCAGCAGCAGCCGGGCGGTGCCGTACGTGCCCGCGGCGACCACTACCTGGTCGGCGGTGAACGTGCGCTCCCGCCTGCGGATTCCGTCGGTGCGGCGGGTCCGCAACGCGTAACCGCCACCCGGCCGCGGGCGCAACTCCTTCACCGTCGTCAGCGGATGGACCCGGGCGCCCGCCTTCTCCGCGAGGTGGAGGTAATTCTTGACGAGCGTGTTCTTCGCTCCCACACGGCAACCCGTCATGCAACTCCCGCACTCGGTGCACCCCGTGCGGTCGGGACCCGCACCGCCGAAAAACGGGTCGGCCACCCGCGACCCCGGCTCGCCGAAGAAGACACCCACCGGTGTGGACGTGAACGTCGCACCGGCGCCCATCTCCTCGGCGACCTCCCGCATGACGGTGTCGGCGGGAGTGAACGACGGATTGGTCGTCACCCCGAGCATCCGCTTCGCCTGCTCGTAGTACGGGGCCAGCTCCGATTGCCAGTCGGTGATGTGCGCCCACTGCCGGTCCTCGAAGAAGCGGCGCGGCGGCTGATACAGCGTGTTCGCGTAGTTCAGCGAACCGCCACCGACCCCGGCGCCGGCCATGACCAGGACGTCGGGGAGGAGGTGGATCCGTTGCACGCCGTAGCAGCCCAGCCAGGGCGCCCACAGGTAGCGTCGCAACCGCCAGCTCGTCTCGGGCAGTTCGTCGTCGGCGAAGCGCCTGCCCGCCTCGAGAACGCCGACCCGGTACCCCTTCTCGGTGAGCCGGAGCGCCGCGACGCTGCCGCCGAAACCGGAGCCGACGACGGCCACGTCGTAGTGCGTCACGCGACGATCTCCTTCGCCGCCCTGCGCCGGGAGACGTAGTTCTCCCGGTCGAAGCGCTGCAACTGCGAGCGGAACTTCCAGGTGAACGTCGGCCACTGGACGGAGTTCCGGCCCTCGGAGTCGTAGTACCAGCTCGAGCAGCCGCCCTTGTTCCAGACGGTGGTCTGTAGTTCGGACTGGATGCGGGTGTTGTATCGGCGCTGCGCCTCCTCGGTGACCTCGAACGCGGCGATTCCGTTGTGGTGCATCGCCGTCAACGCGTCGGCGATGTACGCGGACTGCGATTCGAGCATGTAGACGATGGAGCTGTGACCGAGATTGGTGTTGGGCCCGTACATCAGGAACAGGTTGGGGAACCCGGCGACGGTAGTCCCCTTGTACGCGCTCGGGCTCCCGGCCCAGTGCTCGGCGAGGGTGCGGCCGTTCGCACCGCGCAACGCGTGCGCCACCGCCGGTTCCGTCGGTGTGAACCCGGTCGCGAAAATGATGGTGTCGACCTTGTGCTCATTGCCCACCGCGTCGACGACGCCGTCCGCCGTCACCCCGGCGAGTCCGGCGTCGACGAGCGTGACGTCGGGACGGTCGAGGGTCCGGAGCCAGTCGTTCGACAGCAGCATCCGCTTGCAACCGATCGTGAAGTTCGGTGTGAGCTTGCGGCGCAGTTCGGGATCGCGCACCTGCCGGCGGAGGTGCACCCGGGCCACCGCCTCGAACACCGGCAGCAGTCCGGTGGCGTGGGCGAGCACCCCGCCCAGGGCTTCCCGGAAGCTGTACACCGAACCGCGGACTGCCTTCTGCACCAACGGCAGTCGCCGGTACAGGGCCTTCTCGGAGTCAGGCAGTGCACGGTCGAGTCGCGGGATCACCCAGGCGGGCGTGCGCTGGAACACGGTGAGGTGCCCGGCGACCGGCGCGATCTCGGGCACGAACTGCACCGCCGACGCGCCGGTGCCGATGACGGCCACGCGTTCACCGGTGAGGTCGTGGTCGTGATTCCACGTCGCCGAATGGAACGTGGTGCCGCCGAAGGTGTCCAGCCCGGGCATGTCCGGAACGCTGGGCGTCGACAGCGCACCGGTCGCGGCCACCACGACGTCGGCCGTCAGCATTCCACGGCTCGTCCGGACCGTCCACACGGCCGCGTCGTCGTCCCAGTGCGCCTCCTGCAGTTCACACTCGGTGACCACCCGGGACCGGACACCGGTGTCGGCCGCGACCTTCTTCAGGTAGCGGTGGATCTCCGGCTGACGGGCGAACGTGTGACTCCAGTCGGCGCTGGGGGCGAACGAGTACGAGTACAGCGAGGTCGGGACGTCGCATGCGCACCCCGGGTACGTGTTGTCGCGCCACGTGCCGCCGACGTCGTCGCCGCGCTCGACGATCAGGACGTCGGCCTGCGGCTGCGTCTGCAGGATGCGCGCCGCCAGGCCCATGCCCGCGAAACCCGCCCCCACGATCAGGGTGTGTACGTGCTGCGGAAGATTCACGACTTCTCCACCTTCGATTCCCACACGGGCAACAGCCGCGCGCGTAGTGACTGTTCGGCCTCGGGGGTGCGGAACAGTGCCGACACCGCCAGACCGCGAACCAATTCGATACTGAGCTCGATGGCGTCGGAGTCGAACCGATCGCCGAACACCTCCGCAGACCCGCGACGCAGCGCCTCGGTGACCTTCCGCTCCAGCGGGACCGTCGCCTCGAACAGGGCCGGGTCGGTGCGGGCGGCCACCCACAGTTCGAGGGCCGCGTAGAACAGCGGTCCGGAGAAGGCGTCGGCGAGCACCTCGATCCCGCGGCCGGCATCCACTTCGGCGGCGAGGATCTCCTCCATCCGCTTGTCCACGAGATGCTCCACCGCGGCCACCACCAGCGACTCCTTGGTCGGGAAGTGGTGCAACTGCGCGCCGCGCGACACCCCGGCCCGGCGCGCGATGCCCTGCGTCGTGGTGCGGGCGTAGCCGAGTTCGACCAGGGAGTCGACGGCCGCGTCGAGCAGCTTCGTGCGCATCGCCGCGGTCCGCTCGGCCTGTGTGCGGGTCGTTTTGGCTACTGCTGTGTCAGGTGTCACACCCAGCACTGTAGGCGGAAAAAAGAAAACAGTCCAGACTGCTTGTAAATGCACCTGTGAGTACTTGTTAACGGCGGGCGGTTAACAAGTACTCACAGGTCTCAGGGCACGAGGCGGTACCGCAGCATCATGTCGTGGTCCTCGTGGTCGAGCATGTGGCAGTGCCACACGTACCCCTGCAGCGGATGCGACGACGACTCCATGTGGCCGCCACCCGAGTGATCCATCGTGTGCGCCGCCGACATCCCGAACGTGGCGTCCGGGTCGAAGCCGAGTTCGTCCGCCGTCGGGAACCGGACGATGATCCGGGTGATCGAGTTCGCATCCGCGATCACGGTGTCCTTGAACCCGGACTCCCACACCTGCGGCGCCAGGTTCGGCCCGAGAACGAACGGGTCCGCCGACGGCGTCCACCGCACCCCGACCGCGGGTACCGGGACGGCCTGCATCAGGGCGTTCGTGTCGATCGCCTGCCGTCCGATCACCCGGAACGTCACCAGATGCAGGTGGATCGGATGCGGTTCGGGCGTGACGTTGACGATGTTCCACTGCTCGACGGTCCCCTGGCGGGGCATCTCGATGTCGTCGGTCGTGTAGCGCAGGTTGTTCAGCGACATCAGCGGCGACGGCTGACCCAGACCCTGCGCGAGCTGCATCACCGACACGTTGCGGACCACCGACGGCCGGGCGACGGGCGGCAGCACGGCGAGACCACGGTTTCCGCCCCGCAGTGTCTCCGGTACTCCGCCGGTGAAGCCGGCGGCCGTCCCGACCCGGAACCGGCAGAACCGCGGCATGATCTGCACGCCGCGCTGCGCGACCTGCGCCGGAATCGGCTCGTCGTTGCGCAGTTCCACCGTCGTCCCGGGGGCGAGGGACCCGAAGTCGACGAGGAGGTCCACCCGCTCCCCCGGTCCGAGGCGGACGTGGTCGGTGGGGACGGGCGCGTCGAGCAGCCCGCCCTCGGCGCCGATCACCCAGAACCTCATCCGGTTCTCGAAGAACAGATTCCACACGCTGAACGACGCGGCGTTCACCATCCGCAGCCGGTACAGCCCCCGCGCCACCGGCATCTCCGGCCACACCTTGCCGTTCACCACCCCCACGTCACCGGGGGTGGCGGCTTCCCAGCTGCCCTGCGGATTCAGCGGATTGGAGCGGACGCTCTGCCGTCCGTCGTCGGTGAAGTTCTTGTCCTGCAACACCAGCGGCAGTTCGAACTCGCCCGCGGGCAGACCGAGCGGATTGCCGGTCTGACCGGTGTCGTACTCGTCGCGCAGCAGGTACATGCCCGCCAGCCCGGCATAGATGTTGAGCCGGGTGACGCCCATCGCGTGGTCGTGATACCACAGCGCGCAGGCGTCCTGCCGATTCGGGAACTCGTGCACCATCCCCTGCCCCGGGCGCATCGTGTCCTCGGGATGTCCGTCGAACTCGGGGGGCGTCCGGCCGCCGTGCAGGTGCAGCGACGTCGGCACCTGGGTGCGGTCCTGCTCGCTCACGCCGTGGATCCGAGTGTCGACGTCGGCGGCGAGGGGGTTGCTCGTGATGTCGTTGCGGTAGGTCAGTGACGTCCCTTCGCCGACGTGCGCTTCGATCGTCGGGCCCAGGTAGTCCATTCCCCCGTAGCCGAGGGCGGGCGAGGCAGGGAGGTCGGGGTGGAACGCGTGCGTCGTGCTGCTCGCGTGCACCTCGACGGCGCTACCGCCCAGCATCGACAACGGCGGCAACTGTTCCCGGAACGGCTGCAGCGGCGGCGAGGAGAAGACGAACGGCTGCAGCGGATCGATCCCGAAGGGATAAGCGCTCGCCGATCCCGCTCCGACGGCGCCGAGTCCGGCCGTCAGAGCCAGACCACGCACGAACGACCTACGCGGAATTCGTCCATCCATACGGTGGAGCCCCCTGCATGATGCGACCAGCGCTGCGACTGGAATAGCCGACTCGAGTAGCCGACGCTACCCCACCCGTCGGCGCTCGCACCCGGTTTACGGGCGCATCGTCGCACGGCGGCCGCCGTCGTGCGAGTCTGACCCCATGACTCGTGCAGTGCCGAAGAACATGGCATGGATCCCCGGGGGCACCTTCTGGATGGGTTCGGAGGACTTCTACCCCGAGGAACGCCCCGTCCACCAGGTGACGGTCGACGGGTTCTGGATGGACTCGCACCAGGTCACCGTCGCCGAGTTCCGGCGGTTCGTGAAGGACACCGGCCACGTCACGACCGCCGAGATCGCCCCCGACCCCGCGCAGTACCCCGGCGCGGATCCGGCGTTGCTCGTGCCCGGTTCGCTGGTGTTCACCCCGACCCCCGGCCCCGTGCCCCTCGACGACTTCACCCGCTGGTGGTCGTTCACACCGGGCGCGGACTGGCGGCACCCCGAGGGTCCGGCCAGCAACGTCGGTGGACGTGAACGCCATCCCGTCACACACGTGTCGTGGTTCGACGCCCGCGCGTACGCGGAGTGGGCGGGCAAGGATCTGCCGACCGAGGCCGAATGGGAGTTCGCCGCCCGCGGCGGCCTGGACCGGAAACCGTTCGTGTGGGGTGACGAGCACGAACCGGGCGGCAGGCCCGGCGGAAACGTGTGGCAGGGGCGGTTCCCGTGGGAGAACCTGCTCGAGGACGGCTTCGCCGGGACGTCGCCGGTCGGCCATTTCCGGTCCAACGGTTACGGACTCGACGACATGGCCGGCAACGTGTGGGAATGGACCAGCGACCACTTCACCGCAGACCACTCCGCGGGCGGCAAGAACGTGGCACCGGCGAGTTCCTGCTGCATTCCGGCGAACCCTCGCATCGACACCTCCGTCGCCCCGGACCCACACGAGCCGTACGCGCGCCGCGTGATCAAGGGCGGCTCGCATCTCTGCGCTCCCAACTACTGCCTCCGCTACCGGCCCTCGGCCCGGCAGGGTGACACCGAGGAGACGTCGACCTGCCACATCGGGTTCCGGTGCATCCGACGCCCGTGACGGGGCTTCTCACCTGACGCGGATGATGACAAGCGGGCCCGATCGGAGTTCGCTCGAGGTGTGCGGTCGACGAAATTGTCTGTGGCGCTGGCCAGGGAAGCTCTGGCCGCGCGCACCGAAACGGCCAACGGCTGGTTGCAGGGCACCCCTCCCGGCCGCACGGTTCGACGCGTCATCGACGGGTTGATCGAGATCGAACTCGTCGACCGGTCGATGACGCTCGCCGCCAGGATCTTCACGTCCGTGCTGCCCGTGATGATCGCGGCATCGACGCTGAGCAGTTGGAACGTGACCGCAAGCACCATCAAGACCCAGTTCGGGTTCGACCCCACGGAACTGACGTCCGGTGACGTCGACACCACCAACCCCTCCTTCGCCGCGTTCGGGGTCGTCGGCCTGCTGATGATCGCGATCAGCGGCACGTCCTTCGCGCGGGCCCTCGCCCGGATCTACGGCAAGATCTGGAACGTCCCGTCGATCAACCTCCGAGACGCCTGGCGGTGGCTCGTCGTCCTGTTCGCCGTCGCGCTGTCGGGGACGGCGATCGGCCTGGCCAGCGAGCTCACGAACGTCCGGTTCATCGGGCCACCTCTCGCAGTCGCCGGGGAGTTCGCGGTGTGGATGGCCGTGTGGACCCTCAGCCCGTATCTGTTGACGATCGGCACCCTCAAGGGTCGCGTGCTCTGGGCGACGGGGATGCTGACCGCCGCCGCGCTCACCGTCCTCCACGTCGGCGGACGCCTCGTCCTGCCCCGGATCACCGCCGCCGCGCAACACCAATTCGGGCCGCTCGGCCTGGTATTCACCGCGATCAGCTGGTTGTTCGTCCTGTCCGTCGTGATCGTGGGGTCCGCGGTGATCGTCAAGGCCATCGCGCTCGACGAGGGCTACGTCGGGCGCTACCTGCGCGGACCGGACGCCGCCGCGTCAGAACAGGCCGCCGAGTCCCTTACCGAGAACGACGGCCCCCATCACGAGTAGCAGCACGCTCATCACGGCCGCATTGTTGGACTGCAGCCAGACCTTGAGGCTGTCGAGGGTCCCGCGCATCCTGTCGGCGGCCACGGCGTAGGCGATCACCGGGACGAGGACCGTCGACCCGGCCAGCACGGTGTACACCACCAGGGCCACCACCTGCTCAGCGCCGCTGACACCCGCGGTGCCGATCCCGACGCCCGCGGACACGCAGAGCAGCAGGTTCTTGGGATTGATCGCCGCCAGCGCGAATCCGAGTCCCATGGACTTCACGAAATTCAGGTCGTCGATGGCCTGCATCCACTTCGGGGGTTCCGCGTCGGCGTTGCGACTTCGCCACTGCCGTCCCGCGAGCAGGAGCAGCAGCACACCCAGAACGAGTTTCACCCACGACGCCGTCGCGGAAGGGCCGTCGGAGTCGGACGTGTCGACCCTGCCGGCGAGGAGCACGAAGATCCCTGTCGCGACGACGATGCCGAGGATCCAGCCGACACCGAAGCCCGCGCTCGCCCCGCCCGCACGCTTCGACAGCAGCATCAGGATGACGGCGATGATCGGGATCGGCGAGATCGCGACACCAACAGCGAGCGGTAACAGTTCTCCGATGACTGAGCCCATGTCCGAACCGTAGGGTCGGGCGCCCGTGTCCGCCTCGCACGTCCCGGGTGAGGTGAGTGGCAAAGCGTGCTCGGGGACGCTTTGCCACTCACATGGGGGACAGGACGCGCGCGGCGAACGCGAGGGACCCCGGCATGGACGCCATCAGCGACCCGCGATGGTCCTCACCGACGAGTTGCTGGAATTCGACATCCACCCCGTGCTGCCGCATCTCGGCGAGCTGCGCCCACGTCAACGGAATCGGCACCGACGCGTCGGACAGGCTGTGCACCACCCGCAGGAGACGGTCGAAACCGTCGACGGGCACCTGCTGCATCTCCCGGAACAGCTCCCGGAACTGGTCGTTCCACAGCGGCGCCGCGAACAGGTCCCCGACCGACGTGGGGTGGGCGAGCAGGTACCGGCCGAGTTCGCGGCTGCACGTCACCTTCGCGAACTCCATCAGGTCGAGTCCCGTCGGCGACAGGTAGCGCCGGATGCCGACCTCGGGACGCTGGTCGTCGATACCGGCGAGGGTCAGCAGCGTGTAGTTCACGATTCCGGTGGTCGGCAGCGCCGGAACCGCGGGACCCGCGGCCGGGAAGAGCTGCTCGAGGTGGGTCGGCGCGGCCACGGCGACGGCTCCCCGGAAGTCGAGCGCGGGTGCCCGGGTGGTGGCCTCGCGGGCGGCGAAGTAGGTCGCCTGCCCGCCCTGCGACAGTCCGGTGACGATCCACCGGTCGGCGAGCACGTCGCCGTAAACCTCGTGTGCGGCCAGGACGACGTCGACAGCGTTCGCGGCGGCCGCCGGACCGTCCAGATAGGCGTTGACACCCGATGTGCCGATTCCCGCGTAATCCGTTGCCGCGACGGCGTACCCGGCGGCGAGCCACTGCTCGATCGCGGGCAGTTCGACGTAGTTGAACCCGGCGACGGACGGTGCGCACTGATCGGCGACGCCGACGGTGCCGTGGGCGTAGGACACCACCGGCCAGCCGCCGGCGGGCGGGTCGCCGCGGGGAAGGAAGACCGATCCGGTCGATTCACCGGTCGCGGTCGAGGTACGGAGGGTGGAGTACCGCACCCGAACGCTGTCACCCGCCTGGGCGGGGACCGTACCGGGGGGCAGCTGCTCCTGCGTCAGCAGGATCCCGGGCGGCTGCGCGGAGACCTCGGCCGCGCCGGTGAGCAGCAGCAGAACCGCCGCCACCGCAGCCCCGAGCACTCTCATCGGCCCAGTATCCACCCGCAACCGACACGTGAGTGGCAAAGCGTGCGGGAGCACACTTTGCCACTCACGTGGGGGGAGCTAGACGAGCAGTTCGGCGATCTGAATGGTGTTGAGGGCGGCACCCTTACGCAGATTGTCGCCGGACACGAACAGTGCGAGCCCGCGACCCTCCGGAACACCCGGATCCTGACGGATCCGCCCGACGAGCGACGGGTCGCTGCCCGCGGCCTGGAGCGGGGTGGGGACATCGACCAGTTGCACACCGGGAGCCTTCGACAGGATCTCCTGCGCGCGTTCCACCGACAGCGGACGCTCGAACTCGGCGTTGATCGACAACGAGTGGCCCGTGATCACGGGGACGCGGACACATGTGCCCGACACCAGCAGGTCGGGCAGGCCGAGGATCTTGCGGCTCTCGTTGCGGAGCTTCTGGTCCTCGTCCGTCTCACCGCTGCCGTCGTCGACGATGGAGCCGGCCAACGGCAGCACGTTGAACGCGATCGGCGCGACGTACTTGTTCGGGGCCGGGAAGTCGACGGCGCTGCCGTCGTGGACCAGCTTCTCCGCGTCGCCGATGACGGCGCGGGCCTGGCCAACCAACTCCTCGACACCGGCGATGCCGCTGCCGGAGACCGCCTGGTAGCTCGACACGATGAGACGCTGCAGTCCGGCCTCGTCGTGCAGGACCTTCAGCACCGGCATCGCGGCCATCGTGGTGCAGTTGGGGTTGGCGATGATGCCCTTCGGCGGGTTCTTCGCCTGCTCCGGGTTCACCTCACTGACGACCAACGGCACGTCGGGGTCCTTGCGGAACGCCGAGGAGTTGTCGACGACGGTGGCGCCGGCCGCCGCGAAGCGCGGGGCCTGCTCACGGGACAGCGTGGCACCGGCCGAGAACAGGGCGATGTCGATGCCCTTCAGGTCCTCGTCGGACGTCGCGGACGCGTCCTCGACGACGATCTCCTCGCCGCGGAACGGCAGCTTCTTGCCCGCCGACCGCGCGGAGGCGAAGAACCGCACCTTGTCCGCGGGGAAGTTGCGTTCCTCGAGGAGGGTGCGCATGACGATGCCGACCTGTCCGGTGGCACCGACGACAGCGATGGTGGTCATGATTACCGTCCCGTTCCTGCGTGCACGACGGCTTCTTCGTCGCCGCCGAGCTCGAATGCGTCGTGGATCGCCTTCACGGCCTTGTCCAGCTCCACGTCCTTGACGAGCACCGAGATGCGGATCTCCGACGTGGAGATGAGGTCGATGTTGACGCCGGCCTTCGCGAGGGCCTCACAGAACGTCGCGGTGACGCCCGGGTGGCTCTTCATGCCCGCGCCGACCAGCGACACCTTGCCGATGTGGTCGTCGAACAGCACCTGCGTGAAGCCGATCTCGCCCTGCAGCTTGGTCAGCTTCTCGACCGCCCGCGGGCCGTCGGCCGTCGGCAGGGTGAACGTGATGTCCGTCTTGCCGGTCTCGACCTTCGAGATGTTCTGCAGCACCATGTCGATGTTGATCTCCGCCTCGGCCACCGCGCGGAAGACCTGCGCGGCGTAACCGGGGGTGTCGGGCAGGCCGACGACGGTGATCTTGGACTCGCCGCGATCGTGCGCGACTCCGGTGATGATTGCCTCTTCCACGGGGATGTCCTCCATCGATCCGGACACGATGGTGCCCGGCTTGGTCGTGTATGACGAACGGACGTGCACAGGCACGTTGTATCGGCGGGCGTACTCGACGCAGCGGAGCATGAGCACCTTCGCGCCGCACGCCGCGAGTTCGAGCATCTCCTCGAACGACACCGTCTCGAGCCGCTGCGCGTCGGGAACGATGCGCGGGTCGGCGGTGAAGATGCCGTCGACGTCGGTGTAGATCTCGCAGACGTCGGCCTCGAGGGCTGCGGCGAGGGCCACCGCGGTGGTGTCCGAACCGCCGCGCCCGAGGGTCGTCACGTCCTTGCTGTCCTGGCTGACGCCCTGGAATCCGGCGACGAGGACGATCGAGCCCTCGTCGAGCGCATCCCGGACGCGGCCCGGGGTGACGTCGATGATCTTGGCGTTGCCGTGAGCACCGGTGGTGATGACGCCCGCCTGCGAACCCGTGAACGAACGGGCCTCCGCACCGAGCGAATGAATTGCCATTGCGACGAGAGAATTGGAGATGCGCTCACCGGAGGTCAGCAGCATGTCCATTTCGCGGGCGGGTGGGGCTGGGCACACCTGCTGAGCCAGATCGAGCAGCTCATCAGTGGTGTCCCCCATCGCTGAAACCACGACGACGACATCGTTGCCGGCCTTCTTGGTCTCGACGATCCGTTCAGCCACTCGTCGGATTCTCTCGGCGGTTGCCACCGAGGATCCGCCGTACTTCTGGACGACGAGAGCCACGCGTTTCTACCTCCAGGTCGATGAATCTGTACTGGTCCAGCTGTCGAGCTTACCGGCGGAGTCCAATCTGATCCCGGGTGAGTCCGTTCGGCGGCCTATCCGAACGCCGTGTTCGCGGCGTCCGCGACCCTTGCCACGGCGGCGCAGTTCGGGCCGTGAACAGTGACGACTGCACTCGCATGGCCGAGCCTGCGGGTGAACTCGTCGACACCCGCTCCGGGCCGTGTGATGTCGATCGGCTCACCCATCGGGCTCGTCCACCGGCACCGGTCGCCGACCGTCTCCGGCTCGGCGGGAACGGGTGGTCTGTTTTCCTTCACCGGCGACATCGTGAACGACACGGTCACCTCGCTCCCGGGCACCCGATTCGGGTTCGGGAACAGGACGCAGTCGAACGGGGCGGGCCGCGACTCCGGATCGACGACGCGTCCGCCCGCCGTGGTCCCCAGCACGTCGAGGACTTCGCAGGGGTCGTGAACGGCGAGCGCCACCTGATCCGGGGAGTCGGCGTCGCGGGCGGGCAGTCCCGACCGCATCCTGTCGATCGCCGAGTCCAGCACCGCGTCGACCAGCGGGCAGGAGTCCTGCCCGGCCACGGTTCCCGCCCGGACGGTCCCCCGCGGCCCGTCCTCGTCTCGGCGGTCGGTGCCGAGGTTCAGCGGGAAGACGCGCTCGCACGTCCCGCGCGTCAGGTCGGCGCCCGCACCGGACAGCACCGGCGGCAGCAGGGACACCTCCACATAGGTGGTGACGCCGTCGGGCCGGGCCATCAGCGCCGAACACACCGACAGTTGCACGGCGGACCCGTACTGCTGGACCGCGCCGGCGCTCCGCACCACCGCCTCGTCGAGCAGCCCGCACGGATCGGCGCCGCGCAGCGCGTCCTCGACGGCGACGTGCTCCTGCTGTCGTGGACTCTGCTCGTCCCGTGGGGAAGCCCCCGCAGTTCCCGAGACGGTGTGCGCACACCCGGACGTGATCGCGGCGCACAGGAGCGCCGCGGCGACTTTCTTCACTCGATCCCCCTCGAATCGGCCCGAACACTACCGCCGATTCACTGCCTCCCGGATCACATGGTCTTCACGATCGGCGGGATCTCGAACGTTCCGTCGAACACCTCGGCTCGGGGGCTGTACATCCGCAGCATCGGCCGGAAACCCGCGTCCGGTGTGGGCAGCCAGTTGGCGCGGGCGACCGGGTCGGCCGGGGCGGTCGCGCCGAGCGTGATGGTCAGCGAACCGTCGTCGGCGAACACCAGTCCCGGGGTGCGGTCGCCGATCGAATAGCGGTCGAGGGGATTGTCGACGAGAAAGAACTCCGGGAGGTCGTACATGGTGATCGACCAGAACGCGTCGACGGGCGGGGTCGGCGCGAACGTGAGCGTGTAGGTGTGTTCGCCGGAGAGTTCGTCGCCGTCGCTGTCGTGGTAGATCGGCGCGTACGCGGCCTCGTAGCCGTGGTTGCCCCACAGTCCCGCCATCGCGGCACCGGCCCGCAGGCCCAGTGCCTTCGAGCGGTCCTCGATCCGCCACTCGGGTGAGTTCACGGTGCCGACCTCGAAGAAGTCGTCGTTGTAGTCGAAGGCGTGGTACATCAACTGCCAGCCGTTGACGACGGCCGCACCGGCACCCGATTTCAGTGCGGCAACCAACGATTGGTGCCCGGCCTCGGCGCCCGCCGTGAGGACGGACGCGAGATCCGGCGGGGCCTCGAGGTACAGCGACGCCCCGGTCTCGAGCAATCCGAGCGGGGCGAACATCTGCTCGGCGATCAGGTCCTGCGCGGCGGGCGGGTACGCCTGCGAGTACACCCGCAGCTTCTCCCAGAAGCGAAGGTCCTCGGGGACGTTCGGGTCGGGTGCGGGCAGACCGCTTGCCTGCGCCTGGTCACCGACGGGTTCCAGCGTGAGGGCCGATTGCAGTGCGTTCACCCGTTCCAGGTCGGCCTCGCCGTCGCAGGCCCAGCGGCCGACGATGGTGCCGACCACGGTGGGGAACGCGATCCGCGTCGCGCCGGCGGGGACCTCGCCGGACCACCCGGGGCCGGTCAGCAGATAACGGCCTGCCGCCGTTCCCGTCGCACGTTTGCCGACGTACGCGAAATTGTCGGTCCACGCATCGACGAACTGCAGCACGTAGTACGCGCCGCCGCTGTCGGGCACCCGCAGCAGTTGCGGTCCGTCGCCGAGGTCGATCTGCGCGATCGAGTAGACGGTGTCGTTGTTGACCGAGACGAAGGTGTCCCGCGGCCCGGCGAGGGTGCGGGCGTGACTGAACGTGTTGAACGGTGCGGGCGCGAGGCTCCCCATCCCGTCCGCCACGAAACGGTTCACCTGGTCGAGATCGAACACCAGCGGGAAACCGTACACCCACGCCTTCGCGGCGAGTTCCTGCAATTCTGTACTGACGGTCACGAATCCTCCTCTGGCCGTTCCCGGCTCATATCGGCAAGCGCTTCCCGCACGGTCGGGTACAGGCCGACGGGTGAAGTGTGGGAGCCCGCGCGCCGCATCGTGTCGCGGAACTGGCCGATGTCTCGGGCCACCCGGAGGTCGACGCCCCTGCGTTCCAGGGCGTCCCGCAGTTGCCCCAGCATCTGCGCCGAACTGACGTCGATGAACGGGGACGTCTCCGCGTCGAGCACCACCGTCCTGGTGTCGTCGGTGCACAGTTCTTCGATGCGGTCCTTCACGTGATCGGCGTTGGCGAAGAACAATCCGGACTCGACCCGCACGACCACCACGTGCGGAGTGGCGGGCAGTTCGGGGTGACGTTCGGCGTCCACCCACAGCGACCCGTCCTTCACGAGCGCCGCGACGTGGGGACGGGAGGCTCGGTAGAGCAGCAGGAGCATGGAGACGCCGATGCCGATGACCAGCCCGGGCAGGGTGTCGAAGAGCAGAACACCCACCATCGCCGCGAGAGCCGCCGCGAAGTCGGCGCGCGCGGCGTGGCCGTAGATGCTGCCCAGCCGCGTCGTCCACACCCCGTACAGCCTGCGGAGCGCGGCGATGTCGACGAGTTCGACGACTGCGGCGATCACCACCGCGGCCAGGGTCGCTTCGGGCAGGTTCTCGAAGAGGCCGGTGAGGAACAGCAGCGTGACCACGGTCAGCGCGGCGACGACGAGACCGCTGACCTGAGATTTCGCGCCCGCCCCTCCATTCACCGCCGTCTTGGAGAGGCTGCCGTTGACCACCATTCCCGAGCACAACCCGGAACCGAGGTTTGCGGTGCCGAGGCCGAGAAGTTCCCGGTTCGGGTCGATCTCGTAGCCTTCCTTCGCCGCGTACGTCTTCGCGGCGCCGAGACCTTCGGCGAAGCCGATCAGCAGCACGCCGACCGCCGGACCCAGCAGGTCGACGTAGTCGTCGAACCCGACTCCGGCCGGCAGACCGAGCGAGGGCAGACCCGGATCGATGTGCCCGACGATGTCGACGCCCCGGTCGTCCAGCCCGAACAACGACACCGCCGCGATCCCGAGGAGCACGGCGAGCAGCGATCCCGGGACCAGCGGCAGCCAGCGTGTGAACCCGAGCACCACCACCAGGCTGAGACCGCCGACGACGAGCGTCACCCAGTGCAGGTCCCCGAGATGGGTGAGCACCCCCCAGGCCTGTTCGAAGAAGTTGCCCTGCTCCTTCTCCACTCCGAACAGCGCGGGCACCTGTCCGACGATGATGGTGAGGGCGAGGCCGACGATGAAGCCCTTCAGCACCGGCTCGGAGATGAACGAGGCGATGAATCCGAGGCGCAGCAGACCGGCCAGCAGCCCCGCGATCCCGGTGGCGATCGCGAGGACGGCGGACAGCGCCGCATACGTTCCGCCGTCCGCACCGGCCAGCGGCGCGACGATCGCCGCCGACAGGGCTGCGGTCGCCGACATCGGACCCACCACGAGGTGACGCGAACTGCCCGCCGCCGCGTACAGGATCAGTGCCGGGACCGCCGCGTAGAGGCCGACGACCGGTGGCACCCCCGCGATGGTCGCGTAGGCCAGTGCCTCCGGGACCAGCACCGCCCACACGGTCAGGCCCGCGATCACATCGGGCCTGATCCACCCCCGTTGGTAGTCCCGCAGCGAGCCGAACACCGGCCAGGTGCCGGTCACGGTACTCACCACGTCGTCATCGTCCTAGTCCCTGGCGGTGTCCCAGGTGGTGACCGCCCAGATCACGACGACGTCGAGTGCGATGATCAGAATCGACCACAGCGGGTAGTAGGGCAGCCACAGGAAGTTGGCGAGGATCGACAGCGCGGCGATGCAGACCGCGACGACGCGAGCCCACGTGGCGCCCGTCATCAGTCCGATCGCGCTGATGGCCAGGACGACGCCCAGCACGATGTGGATCCAGCCCCACGCGGTGGTGTCGAACTGGTAGGTGTATTGGACGCCGATGACCAGCAGATCGTCGGACGCGACTGCGGCGATGCCCTGGAAGAACGAAATCACGCCGACGGTCAGCAGCAATATCGCCGCTGCCAGTGAAGTTCCTGCTGCAAAACCCTGTTTCACAGGGCTGTCCGTCCTGGACTCCGGGGTAGTCGTCATGTCCATGCCCTTCTCGAAAGTGTGTTTGCGAACAGTCGAATCGTCCGGCCCCCGGAGGTGCGAGGCATCATCCGCGCCGGGTGATCCTCATCTGCAACGGATGATGTGACGCCGACGGCGTGGTGCAAGAGTCGAATCGGGGCATCCCGGAAGACCGGCCGTTGCGAAGGGACACGCGATGATCGATCCGCAGGACGCATCCGGCGCGGAGCCGGACACTCGGTGGTCGATGCCGCGCGGCCTGATCGTGATCCTCGGATTGGCCGCGCTCGTCATCACCGTGGCCGGGATCCAGGTGGCGGCGCCGATCCTCGCCCCGATCTTCCTCGCCCTCATGCTCACCGTCGCGGTCCATCCGCTCCCCGTGTGGCTTCACGGGAAGGGTGTGCCGCCGTGGCTCGCGACGATCGCCGCGATCCTGGTCGTCAACGGCATCCTCGTCGTACTCGTGCTGTCGCTGGCGCTGTCGGTCGCGCAGCTCGCCACGCTCCTCCCGGAGTACGCGGACGACTTCACGTCCCTCATCGACAGCGCCCAGAGCTTCCTGAACAGCCACGGCGTGAACTCCACCAGCGCCCAGACCCTGCTCTCCCAAGTGGATTACACCACGGTGTTCGGTTTCGTGGACGGCATCCTGCAGGCGATGCTGGGGGTCTTCTCGAACCTGCTGTTCCTCGCCGCCCTCCTGCTGTTCATGGCGGTCGACGGAAGCTCCTACGGTTCGCGGATGAGCATCGTCACGCGGATGCGCCCCGACATCGCCACCGCCCTGTCCGCCTTCTCCCTCGGCACCCGCAAGTACCTGGTCGTGACCACCGTCTTCGGTTTGATCGTCGCGGTCATCGACACCGGAGCACTATGGGCGCTGGGGATTCCGCTGCCGATCCTGTGGGGCCTGCTGTCGTTCATCACCAACTACATCCCGAACGTCGGCTTCGTACTCGGACTCGTCCCGCCCGCCCTGCTCGGGCTGCTGCAGGGCGGGCCGGGGCTGATGCTGACCGTCATCGTCCTGTACAGCGTCATCAACGTCATCATCCAGTCCGTGATCCAGCCCAAGTTCGTCGGGGACGCTGTCGGCCTGTCCGTGACGTTCACGTTCCTGTCGCTGGTGTTCTGGACGTGGATCCTCGGACCGCTCGGCGCGATCCTCGCCATCCCGCTGACGCTGATGGCGAAGGCACTGCTGATCGACATCGACCCGTCCACGAGGTGGATCAACACGATCCTCAGCAGCTCACCCACACCCCCGGCACCGGCCACCACCCCCACCCCGCCACGACACGAGAAGGAAGAACCATGACACCCGACTTCTCCGACACCACCGATTTCGAAGACGCCGACCGCGGTTTCGTCGACCGTCTCGACCCCTGCACCGTCGCGGACGCGGACGGTCGCACGGTGTGGGACATGCAGGAGTACGCGTTCCTGTCCGGCGACTGCCCGGACACGGCCGACCCGAGCCTGTGGCGGCAGTCGCAACTGTGCGCGAAGGACGGGCTGTACGAGGTCACCGACGGCATCTACCAGCTGCGCGGAATCGACCTGTCCAACATGACGATCGTCGAGGGCGAGACGGGTGTCCTGGTGATCGACCCGCTCATCTCGCAGGAGACCGCGGCCGCCGCGCTCGCGCTGTACCGGAAGAACCGGGGCGACCGGCCCGTCACCGGCGTCATCTACACCCACTCCCACATCGACCACTTCGGTGGCGTCGTCGGCGTCCTCCCGGACGGTCGCGGCGACGTCCCGATCCTCGCGCCCGAAGGGTTCCTCGAACACGCGGTCTCCGAGAACGTCTACGCCGGAACGGCGATGGGCAGGCGCGCCACCTACATGTACGGACCGCTGCTGCCCAAGGGTCCGCGCGGGCACCTCGGGGCGGGGCTCGGAACGAACACGTCGACCGGCAGGCCCGGGCTGATCCCGCCGACCGTCGACATCACCCACACCGGTCAGGAGGAGACCGTCGACGGCATCCGGATCCTCTTCCAGGTGACGCCCGGAACGGAGGCGCCCGCCGAGATGAACTTCCTGTTCCCGGACCACCGGGCACTGTGCATGGCCGAGAACGCCACCCACAACCTGCACAATCTCCTCACACTGCGCGGCGCACTTGTCCGCGATCCCCGCGCCTGGTCGCGGTATCTCGACCAGGCGATCGAAATGTTCGACGGCGGCTACGACGTCTCGTTCGCGTCCCACCACTGGCCGACGTGGGGTCGCGACCGGGTGGTGAAATTCCTGTCGGAGCAGCGCGACCTGTACCAGTACCTGCACGACCAGACGCTGCGGATGCTCAACGCGGGACTGACCGGGATCGAGATCGCCGAAGATTTCCCGCTGCCGCCCGCCCTCGAATCCGCCTGGCATGCGCGCGGGTACTACGGCTCGGTCAGCCACAACGTGAAGGCGATCTACCAGCGGTACATGGGTTGGTTCGACGGCAACCCGACGTCACTGTGGCCGCATCCGCCCGAAGGCGCGGCCACCCGCTACGTCGAATGCATGGGCGGCCAGGACGAGGTCCGGTCGAAGGCGACGCAGTACCTCGAGCGCGGAGATCTGCGGTTCGCCGCCGAACTGCTCAAGCACGCCGTGTTCGCCGACCCCTCCGACGACGCGGCCAAGGACCTGCTGGCCCGCACATACGAGCAACTCGGCTTCGGTGCGGAGAACGCCACCTGGCGCAACTTCTACCTCACCGGGGCACTCGAACTGCGCGGCGGCATCGTCGCCCCGCCGCTCAGCGACCTCGGCGCGGACATGCTGAGTGCCCTGACGATCGACCAGATCTTCGACTCCGTCGCCCTCCGCATCAACGGCCCGCGAGCCTGGGACGCCACCCTCGTCGCGGAATGGCACTTCACCGAACCCGAAGCGCACTACCGGACCACGCTGTCCAACGGCGCGCTCATCCAGACGGTCGCGCCGAGGACGCCGACGCAACCGGACGTCACGCTGACCCTGACGAAGATGCAGTTGCTTGCCCTGTTCGCCGGCCGGGGACTGGAGGGCATCGAGGTGACGGGCGACCCGTCGAAACTCCTCGCCCTCACCGCATTGCTCGACCCGCCCGACAACGCGTTCCCGATCGTCACGCCGTAGGCGCTTCGCGCCCGTGAGTGGTTAGAGAGTCTCTGGACTCCTTGACCACTCACGGGCGGCGGAGCCGCCTACCCGAAGTCGACGATCGCGAGATTGCCCGGAAGCTCATCCGTCCGCGGCTCACCGGTGGGCAGTTTTCCCTGCAGGAACTGCCCCGACAGGTAGTCGTCCGCGTCGAGGATCTGCTGCGGCGCCACCTGCCCGTCGTATTCGAAGCTGTCGAAGACGTACGGCAGGGAGTCGGCATAGAGCAGGCTCGGGCCGTTCATGAGCTGGAAGTGCAGGTGCGACGCGTTGGCGTTGCCGGTGTTCCCGAGTTTCGCGAGCGTGTCGCCCTTCGAGACCTTGTCCCCGGGCTTGACGAGCAGCGAACCCTCGATGAAGTGCGCGTACATCGCGTAGACGCCGCCCCCGAGGTCGAGGACGACGTGGTTTCCGTCGACGTTCTCGACGGTGAGTTTCGCGGCGAGTTCCGGCACCTCGGCGGGCAGTGTGCCCGGGGCGTTGGCGGGCACGTTGTCCAATGTGGCTACGACCGTTCCGTCGGCGACGGCGTACACGTCGGACCCGTAGTCGACGTAGCTCTCGTTCTTCGTCCGGTCGCCGGTATAGAACTCGCCCTGGTCGTTGGTGCGTTTCCAGTCGATCGCGAACCGCTGACTGTTGTTGATCTTGCCGTCGACCGGGAGCGGCGACGTGCGGTGCGGGAATCCCGGCAGGCAGCAGCCGTTGAGGGCAATCCAGTTGTCGCCCTTCAGCGGTGGCGAGATGACGCGTGGGGTCCCGGCGTCGATGTCGAGGGCGGTGATCAGATAGTCGACGGGGGACGGTTCCCGCGACGACGGCGCAGCCGCGGCGCTGCCGTACAGGTGGTGGAGCACCGCCTTCGGGGCCTGATCGAGCGAGTCGAACGTGTAGTCGACGAACAGGATACGAGTCTCCTGCGGCGGAATCGCCGTGGAGGTGGCTGCCGGCGCGGTCAGCATTCGCAGCCGGTTGCAGTCGCCGTACGGACAATTCGGTTCGACGAGCGCCGCACCGGAGAACGACGCGATCACCTTCGACGGGTCGGTCCCGTCGACGACGTCCAGTTTGTCGAGCGTCGCCGGGACGGGTGTCGCGTTCGTCAGCTGGAGGTCGTAGGCGACGTGGTACTTGCCGTCGGTGCCCGGGAACGGGAAGGTCGGATCACCGATCGGGGTGAGGATCAATCCCGTGTAGGCGTCGGGCACGGTGACCGCGCCGGTCCCGCCTTCCGTCGTCGGCGTCGCACTCGTCTCCGGCGCGTCGTCGCTGCTCGAGCACCCCGCCGCGACGAGTGCGATCGACATCATCAGCCCGGCAACTGCCAACTTCATGGTCACTCCGTTCAGGCACTTCGCCGCGGCCCTGCGCCCTTCGACGTGGTCATCGTCCGCCGATCCGCCGGCGACGGATTCACCCGTCTCGTGTGAACTTCGGATTGCTGCCGGTTTGCGGAAACCACGTTCATCCACACAGAACACCGGGTTCTCGCTAAAATCGTCGCACCGGCTTTCTGCGTCGGGGATTGGCGTTTGTCGAAGATCGTTTCTCGGTGCAGCGAGAATTGGGGGTCGGCGTGACGGCAGCACCGCTCGGGGAATTTCATCTGAGTACTCGAATACCTTCGAGTGCAGGGGGTCGAACGGTCACCCGGACCCGCCTGCACACCATGCTCACCGACGCGCTCACCGACGAGGCCCACCCGTATCCGGTCGCGCTGGTCTGCGCGCCTGCCGGGTCGGGGAAGACGCGGGCGGTGGCCGACTGGGCGCGGGAGTTGCTGGCCGCCGACGACGCCCCGACCATTGCGTGGCTCACCATCGAGGAGCGGCACAACGACCTCGACGTCGTCCACCGGGCGATCCTCCGCGCACTCACCGACTCCGGAAATCCTCGTCTGCGGAAGGCGTGCGCCGGGCTCGTTTCGGAGTCACCGGACCTCGGTGCCACGTTGTCGGCCGCGTTGCACGAACTCGGCGAGAACGTGTGGATGATCATCGACGACGCCCACCTCCTGCGGGACACCGACGTGCTCACCGATCTCGAGTCGTTCATGCGCTGGCAGCCGCCGATGCTGCGGACGGTCATCGTCGGACGGTTCGAGCCGCCGCTCGCGCTGCAGCGGCTTCGCCTGGACGGCAGGCTGTTCACGCTCACGGCAACGGATCTCGCCTTCACGTCCGACGAGTCCGCCGAGATGCTCGACGAGCACGGCGTGGTGCTACCCCCGGACGATCTCGACGCCCTCATGGTTCGCACGGAGGGCTGGGCTGCCGGAATCCGTCTGGCGGGAATGTCTTTGGAAGGACATCCGGATCCGAGCCGGTTGATCGCCGAGTTCTCGGGCGACCGCCGGGCCGTCGCCGACTATCTCATCGAGGAGGTCCTCTCCGGCCAGACCGACGAGATGCGCGAGTTCCTCCTGCGCACGTCCGTCCCCGCCTCGTTCACGGTCGAACTCGCCGAGAAACTCACGGGCTGCACGGACGCGCACGGCAACATCGACTGGCTCGAGCACCACAATTTTCTGATCAGCCGAATCACCGAGAACCCCACCCACTATCGCTACCACCCGCTGCTGCACAGTTATCTGCGCGCGGAGATCAGCCGGATCGGCCACGTCGAAGTCGAGCATCTCGAATTGACGGCGGCCCACTGGCACGACGAATTCGGGGATGCGCTGCTCGCACTCGAGCACGCGGTGAACTCCGGTGATCACGACGAGATCGTGGCACTGCTGGCCCGGACGTCGCTGCCCCTGATCATCGGGGGCCACGGCGAGGCCGTCGACCGGATTCTCACGCGGGCGCCCCGGGCGTCGCAGGACCATCCGTCGGCACGGCTGCTCCGCGCGGCTGCCGCGCTCGCCTCGGGAAACATCCCGGTGGCCACGTCGACCCTCGAACTCCTCGACCGCAGGAAGTCGGGACTGCTGGTGGACGGGGCCACCGAATCCCGGGTGCACCTGCTGCTCCGCGAATCGCTGCGGGTGCAGACCGCGATCGGCACCGGCGACATCGAGACCGCGCTGAAGCGCCTGCAGAGCGTGGGCGGCGGATCGAGCGGCGACCCCGATCTCGACGCGTTCGTCCTGCTCCAGGAAGGGCGTGCGCTGCTCTTCCTCGGACGGGACGACGACGCGGAGGCCGTGCTCGGGAGGTCACTCGCGCACGCGCGGCTCGGCGACGCACCGTTGAGCGTCATGTACTGCTTGGGAACTCTCGCCGCCGTCTCGATGTCGCGGGGGGACGTCAGGGTGGCGTCCGAACTGGTGGACGAGGCCCTGACTATCGGCCGGACGCAGTCGGCGACGAGCGATCCGACGTTCCAGTTGACGAAGCTGATCGACTCCTGGTGCCGCTACATGCAGATGGACCCCGACGCCGCCCGTGTCGCCGCCGAATCCGCAGAGGCGTTGCGTCGCGCGAGCACCGCAACCGCGGGTTTCGCCGACGGCGCCGCGGCCCTGTTCGGTCTCGACGAGTCCGAACACCGGCACGCTTCGGTGACGATGGTGCATGCGGACAGCCCCGTGTCGTCCGCGCTGCCGATGCCGCCGGGAATCCGGGCGGTGCTGCTGCCCGCCATCCAGTACGCGTATCTGTCCGCCGGTGAGATCGGGTGGGCGCACGAGTTGGCCACCGAGGCGCAGGCCTACCTCGGGCCCACCGGCGACACACCCCTCGTCGAGGCGATCATCCACCTGCATCTGCACCGCCTCGACCTGGCCCGCCGGACGATCCAGCCGGTCCTGGACGGTGAACTGGACTGCGCGGCGGGCACCAACCTGATCGCGGCGTGGCTCGTGGACGCGTCGATCGCGCTTGCCCGGAAACATGATTCGCGCGCCCACAGCGCACTGACCGAGGCGTTGCGTCTCGCGGAGCCGCAGTCGGTGCTGCGTCCGTTCCACGACTGCGGACCACAGATCCGGGATCTTCTCGTGCGGAGCACCGGCCGGTTCGGAGTGCTCGAACCGTTCGCGGAGAGGCTCCGCGCGTCGTTCCCCCGGTCGGAGAGCACGGCATCCGACATGCTCACTCCCCGTGAACTGGAACTCCTCGTGGAGCTTCCGTCCTGGCGCACCGCCGAGCAGATCGCGGCCGACCTGTGCGTGTCGGTGAACACGGTGAAGACGCATTTGCGCGGGATCTACCGCAAACTCGGCGTCACGTCCCGCCGCGACGCGATCGCCGCCGCGCAACACAACGGTTTGCTCTGAGACGGTTCACCACTTGCGGGTGAGGCGCGTCGCCGTTCCGTGGGTCACCCTGAAATCTACGGCTGACCGAGTTCTGGAACGACGATGCGAATGAAGGAGCCCGCCGTGGTGCGTCCTGAATCGAACTGGCCCGGCAAGGTCAGGTACGCCTTCCTGATCAGCGGCGCCCTGTCCGATCGGGTGCTGGCGGCCTTCCCCGAGTTGGACGTCTCGGACGTCACGACCGGTGACACGACGCTCTACGGTCCGGTCGACGGCCCGACGGATCTCCGCGGCATGCTGGCCCGCTTCGACGCGCTGGGGCTGACCGTCCTCGAGATGCGCAGGCTACCGGACTGACGGGGCTGCGGGGTTCAATGGTGAAGGGTCCCGGGAGGCGGTGAAGCCGAGTGAGCGGCGAGTTCGAACCGGGCACGGTGTTTGCCGGCTACGTGATCGAACGGGTTCTGGGACGAGGCGGGATGGGCACCGTCTACCTCGCCCAGCATCCCAACCTGCCGCGCAAGGTCGCTCTCAAACTGCTCGACACGTCGTGGACGAGCGACGACTACGTCCGGTCGCGTTTCGAGTCGGAAGCGGACCACGCCGCCCACCTCGACCATCCCAACATCGTCACCGTCCACGACCGCGGCCGTGAGGGCGGCAGGTTGTGGATCGCGATGCAGTACGTTCCCGGCGTCGACGCCCGGAGAGCGCTCAATTCCGGGGCACTGGACGTGGAGCGCGCCGTGCACATCGTCGGCGAGACCGGGAAGGCGCTCGATCACGCGCACGAGGCGGGGATCCTGCATCGCGACGTGAAGCCGGCGAACATCCTGCTCGCGCCGGGCGACCCGGAACGTGTGCTGCTCACCGATTTCGGCACCGCCAAGGCCCTGGACGAGACGCATCAGCTGACCCGCACCGGGATGCTGGTGGCGACACTGCATTACGCGGCGCCCGAGCAGATCGAGGGCCGGAACCTCGACCACCGTGTCGACATCTACGCGTTGGGCTGCACCTTCTTCCATCTGCTCACCAACGAACCGCCGTATCCCGGGACCACCGCGTCCTCGGTGATGCACGGTCATCTGAACGGGCCGATTCCCAAGCCGACCGTCGTGCGACCGGGGCTGCCCGCCGGTGTCGACGCCGTCGTCGCGCGCGCCATGGCCAAGGACCGCGAGGAGCGCTACTCGACGTGCCGTGAGTTCAGCGACGCCGTCCACGCGATCGAGTGGGACGCGCCCGGCAGCGTCACCCGCCCTGCTGCCCTCGCCGACTCCGCCGCGACCACCCGGACGAGCCGTCCCGCCGTGACCCGGCCCGACGCCGAGCCGGGTGCGGAGCCGACGGCACCGACCGCGGTCGCGGGCCGGTGGCGGCGCACACGCTGGCTGCTCGCCGCCCTTCTGGCGGTGGTCCTCGTCGCCGCCGCTGTCGCCTATGTCGTCTGGCCGGGCGAGGAGTCGGCCGACAGGCAGGTGGTGCTCCCGCTGACCGGCGTGCAGGGCCCGGCCGGGCTCGCGGTCTCGGGCAGCGGAAACCTGTACATCGCGGACAGCGCGGCCAAGCAGGTTCTGGAGGTGCGGGCCGGGTCCTACGAGCAGACGGTTCTGCCGTTCACCGGACTCGAGGTTCCGCAGGGAATTGCGGTCAGTGCGTCCGGCGACGTGTACGTGTCCGACCTCGTGACCAACACCGTGACGATGCTGCACGGCAGCACCCAGGTACCGATGCCGATCGGCGGGCTGAACCAGCCGTTCGGAATCGCGCTCGGACCGGATGGAACGCTGTACGTCGCGGACACGCTGAACAACCGGGTGATGGCCCTGCGCGACGTCACCGCCGCCCCCGTCGCGGTGCCGCTGACGGTGATCGGGCCGTTCGCCGTCGCCGTCGGTGAGCAGGGCGATCTCTACGTCGGCACGCCCAACAAGGTGCTCGCGTGGAACGCCGCCACCCGCGCCCAGAGCTTCCTGCCGTTCACCGACCTCCAGAGCGTCGGTGGTGTCGCGGTCGACGACGAAGGAACCGTGTACGCGATCGACCAGAACCACAACCGGATTCTGCGGCTGCCCGCCGGTTCGGACGAGCAGGAGGTCCTCCCGTTCACGGGCCTGGACCAGCCGGAAGGGATCGCCGTGTCGAGCCGGGGCGATGTGTACGTCGCGGACACCGACAACAGCCGGGTGGTCATGCTGCCCGCGGGCAGCTGACCGCTCAGGCCTGGCGTGCCAGGTCGAATCCGAACGATTCGGCGACGGCCTCGTCGACCCGGCCGTGGTGATTGGCGAGCAGTTCTTCGCGTTCGTTCGCGGAGAGACCGCCCCAGATGCCGTACGGTTCACCGACACTGAGCGCGTGCTCCCGGCACTGCACCAGCACGGGGCAGCCGCGGCAGATCATCTTGGCGCGGAAGTCCCGCATCTCGCGTGCCCGGCCCCGTTCGCGGTCGGGGTGGAAGAAGGTGGACGACTCGTAGCCGCGGCACGCGGCGTCCCTCTGCCAGTCCCACACCTCGGCGACCGGAATGGGAAGACTCAACCGATTGGACATTGCACTCCTCCAGATACTCGTGAGCCGTTGTGTGCGAGCCCGAGAACTCGTTCCCGGGCCAGATCGGCGGCGCCGACGATGCCGACGTTCGCGCCGAGTTCCGCCAGTCGCACCTCGGCGACCGGTCGATGTGCGCGTCCCGTGAGACGGTTCTCGAAAGCGGCAGCGGCGGGACCGCGCAGCAGTTCACCGGCCTCGCACACTCCCCCGCCGATGATGAACAGGTCGGGGTCGAAGAACGCGGCGATGTCCGCCATGCCGTGTCCCAGCCAGGAACCGATCACCCGGAAACATTCGAGCGCGGCGGGGTCGCCGTCCTGCGCGGCGGCGGTGACGTGCAGGCCGGTGATGGCGTCCGCCCTGCCGCCTGCGCGGGCGAGGAGGTCGGCGGCGAAACCGGGCGACACGTTCGCGAGGTCCTGCGCTTCCCGGACGAGTGCCCGCCCGCTGGCGTAACGCTCCCAGCAGCCGTGGTTGCCGCAGCCGCACCGGCGACCGTGCGGTTCGACGTTGAGGTGCCCGAACTCCGCGGCCACCCCGAACTTGCCGCGGTGGAGGACGCCGTCGACGACGATGCCGCCGCCGATCCCGGTTCCCACGGTGAGCACGACGACGGTCTGTCCCGTCCGCCCGGCCCCGAAGCGCGCTTCGCCCCAGGCGGCGGCGTTGGCGTCGTTCTCCACCACCGTCGGCAATCCGCACGCCGCTTCGACCGCCGCACCGAGCGGTTCGTTGCGCCAGGCGAGGTTCGGGGCGAACAGCACGGTGCTGAGGTCGGCGGCGACGAAGCCCGCCGCGCCGATGCCGACAGCCCGGACCGGGTGGGTACCGGCCAGATCCCGGACGAGTTCGGCGATGACGTTCTCGACACCGCGCGCATCGTGGGACGGGGTGTCACGACGCACCATCCGGTGGATGACTCCGTCGGTGTCGACCACGCCGGCAGCGATCTTCGTGCCACCCACGTCGATGCCAATTGTCAGAGCCATGTCTCGTGTCCTCTTCAAAATCTACGAGTGAGCGGTGTCACGCTGACACTAGAGGACCTTTGGCTCGTTATCAATACGTACTTTGGTTTTTCTAAGAACAAAGTGTGCGGTATGTCAGCACCGATCGGGAACTTCGCGATCTCATCCCCGAGGAGTGATCCGGGACTGCGCAGGTAGGAGGACGCTGAGAACGTGCCCCACGAGCAGCCGGAACCGGGCGAGACCGGCACCCGGCGTATCGACTGGCAATGGCGAGCCGCGACGCTCGGCGCCGTCGACGCCGCGCCGGCCGCGGCGGTCACCGCCGTCGCAGTCCCGTCGGGTGTCGCGCTGGCGGTGGGGGTGCTGCCTGCAGCGATCATGGGACTGCCGCCGACCCGACGGGCGCGGGCTGCACTGATCCTCGTCGGGATCCTGACCGGGCTGCCGATGGTGTTGGGCTCACTCGTCGCCCGCACACCCCTGCTGGCGATCGTGGTCGTGTTCGCCCTCGCAGTCGGTGCGGCGGCGCTCGCACGGACCACCGTCGCGAAACGGCGAAACCTCGGCAGGGTCTTGTCGACGCTGTCGGTGCCGCTGGTCGGAGTCGGGCTCAGCTACGACGACCCGACGACAGCAATCGAACTCGCGGTGCTCATGATCGGCGGCTCGGTGTTCGCGTACGTCGTTTCGCTGCTGCTCCCCGAGCATGCTGCCGACGCGCCCGCCCGGCCCGGGACCGCGATCACCCTCGGGTACGGCGTCCGACTCGGCGCCGCAGGCGCGACCGCCGCCGCGATCGGGTTCGCCCTCGACCTCGACCACGTCGGCTGGGCCTGCGCAGCAGCACTTCTCGTGATGCGTCCCGACACCGACGAACAGGTGACGCGCATGGCGGGACGGATCGCATCGATGCTCATCGGGGGAACGGCAGCCGTGCTCGTCGTCGGTGCGACTCCCGCCGACTGGGTCTACAGCGCTGCCGTCGTCGCGATCGTCGCGACTGCCGCGGCAACCCACCGCAGTCGCTGGTACGTGACCTCCACGTTCACCACGTTCCTCGTGTTCGTCCTGCTGCTGTATTCCGATCCCGAACAGGCCGGATACCGCTTCGCCGAACGGCTTTCCGAAACCGTGCTCGGCGTCGCCATCGCGTTCGTCTTCGGCATCGCCGTCCCCGCCCTGCGGCGTCGGACGCGGTCGTCCCGCTGACGGGGCGGAACGTTCGACGGACGAACGGGACGCTCGTTCGATCTGACGCAACGAGCGTCCCG